>JANYEU010000084.1 GCA_025362915.1 Chitinophagaceae bacterium
ATTTAACCATTGGCGAAACCATTGGCTTCTCTATTGCGGTTACCAATAATGGTCCCGATGATGCCACGGGTGTGGTGGTTACTGATGTATTGCCTAAGAATCTGGAAAGTCCCACTGCTATGTTTACATCCGGTATCGGTACAGTTTCTTTTGATAACACCACCAGAAAGTTGGTTTGGAATGTAGGTAGCCTCGCATCCAGTCAGGTGGCTACGCTTACCTTCAATACCATAATAGACAGCGGTGCTTACCTAAATAATCTTGCAATTGTGAAAGGCAATGAGCCCGACCCGGATACTATCAATAACAGGTCGGCTATTACACCAACGCCTATTTATTCGGAAGACCTGTTTATCCCGAATGTAATAACCCCGAACGGTGATGGCAAGAACGATAAGTTTGTAATACTTGGGTTGGCAAGGTATCCAAATAGCGCATTATCCATCTTCAATCGCTGGGATAATATGGTTTATACCACACCTGATTATCATAATGATTGGGATGGCACCGGACTCAGTTCAGGTACTTACTACTATGTGTTGAAAATTAAACTGGCTTCTGGAAACATAGAAACAAAGAAGGGGTGGGTGATGGTGATTAAATAAAGCGAACGGAAAAACAACTACATGACACTAAAGATATTCATATTACACTTATTCATTGGCGCACTGCTGCTCACTGCCTGTGCCACCAATGCACAACAGAATGTGCAGTTTAGCCAATATGTATTTAATAGCCTCACCATCAATCCTGCCTATACGGGTTATAAGGAAGACTTATACCTCAATGCGGTTTACCGTAAGCAGTATGTAAGCTTTCCTGGCTCGCCATCTACTGCGGCGGTTTCCTTGGATGGATTGCTCAATAAGGATAAAAAGACAATTGGCATTGGTGGACATCTTACGGTTGATAAGCTCGGTCCACAACAAACCATTTCCTTGTTTGGCACCTATTCTTACAGGATACAATTTAATGAAGATGATACCAAAAGGTTATGTATTGGATTGGCTGCCGGGTTCAACCAGTATTCGCTCGATGGTTCGTCCTTTCAATATGTGGATGCCAACGATCCTGAGATAAACGCTGCCAAACAAAGCGTCATCAAGCCCGATGCACAGGTGGGTGTGTTTTATTATACGTCTAAATTCTATACGGGGTTATCTGTTCTCAACTTGTTTTCTTTGTACAATAATGGCTCTATCTATCTGAACAATACAAATGCAGCTTCATCCGAAAACATTACTTCCCATCTATACTTTACTTTGGGCGGATTGGTAACCATGTCTGACAATGTAAAGTTGAAGCCTTCATTGATGTTGAAAGAAGACTTTCACGGGCCAACGAGTCTGGACTTGAATCTTCTTGCATTGTTGTCCGAAAAGCTTTGGGTGGGTGCATCCTATCGTTCTGCCGTTACTTTGTGGAATAAGAAAGCGGTTGCCACAGAGCTGAGCAAGAGTGGGGCGGCCTCACTAATGGCTGAGTTGTTTGCCACAGATAAGTTACGCATTGGTTACTCTTACGACTTTATAACCAGTGGGCTGTCGAGCTATCAGAGTGGCTCGCACGAAATATCTGTTGGGCTTCTATTCAATAAGAATGTAGATGCGGAAAGGATAAAGAGTCCCCGTTATTTTTAATCGAAACTTAATTAACAAATACATTGAACACAGAACTACACATATTCCCAAGTAAAAGAACAGGCCTTAAGCAGTTCCTTGTATTGGTCTTTTTGTTTTTATCTATCAGCATCGGTTCTTTTGCACAAGAGGTAAAGGGACTTGTTGCCACGGCTAATGAAGCCTTTACAAAGTACGAGTATGCCACTGCGGCAAAGCTGTATGAAAAGGCATTGCTAAAGAACACCAATGACACCCTCATATTGTCACGTCTGGCTTTCTGCTATAAGGAAATGAATGAATATGAGGCATCGGAAAAGTATTACAACAAACTTATTACCCTGCCTGGCACAAACCCGCAGGAGTGGTTATACTTTGGCGATATGCTGAAAAGCAATGCCAAATATGCCGCTGCAAAAGAGATTTACCAACAGTACCAGCAAAGGAATGGCAAGGAAGACATTAGCTACAAGATGGCTGGTTGCGATAGCGCGCTATACTGGATAAGCCATCCCGATGGTTACAGCATTGAGAACATGGCCTACCTAAACACCGCAAAGTCCGACTGGGGTGCGGTGTATAACCCTGTTACCAATAGTGTGGTATTTGTTTCGGATAGCTTGCGCAATACCCAAAAGAACTTCTTTCAAAAGACATTTAGCGATGCACTCTATGGCAGAACGGATAATTCTTTCCAAAAGATATACGGCATCAGCAATGCCCCAAATGATGCTTTCAATAACCAGATACACGAGTTCGATCCAACCATCAATGCTTTCGCTTACCACACGGGGCCGGTAGTGTTTAGCAGTAATTATGATAGTATTTACTTTACGGTCACTTATGATGGTAGCGACATCAAGACCAAGGATAAGGTTGGTGATAAGAACAAAAAGACTGTTGCTTACACTACCAGAAGGCTGGAATTGTTCTTATCCACCCAAAACAAGGCGGGGCAATGGAATGCACCTGTGCCTTTTACCTACAATAATCCTGCTGCCTACTCTGTGGGTCATGCAGCGCTTAGTACGGATGGAAGGGTACTTTATTTTACCAGTGATATGCCCGGTGGGGTAGGAGGGTTGGATATTTGGTATTGCGAAAGGTTGATAACGGGCAATTGGGGATTACCCAAGAACTGCGGTACTACCCTCAATACCAAGGATGATGAGGCTTTTCCGGTGGTTGCCCCCAGTGGAAATTTGTTCTTTGCCAGTAAAGGGCATGTGGGTATGGGCGGGTATGATTTGTTTGTTGCCTCCGGCGAAAAGAACAATTGGACAACGCCCATCAATATGGGCTTTCCGTTAAACTCCAGTGGCGATGATTTTTACTATGTAGCTAAAGACGATACCAGCGGCTTCTTTGCCAGCAACAGAAAGGGTGGTTTGGGCAACGATGACATCTATCAGTTTATAACAACTGGTCAACCAGCGGTGTCACGAAGCAACAGACCCTTGGTGTTGGAAACCACCGTGATAGACAATGCCACCAAGGATCCAATCAATGATGCTTCCCTTGCTTTTCTCAATACCAATACCGATAGGAAATGGGAGCAGAAAACCAATACGGATGGGAAAACGTGGCATGAGGTGGATAATGCCACTCCCTTTGCCATTACGGCAAACAAAAAGGGATATTACTCCAGCATCATCGCCATCAATACCAAGAATGCCACTACCGATACCATGCGGGTGATTATCCCATTGGATAACCAGGCTGGCAACAAGCCAACGCCAAGGATTTACAGGTTGACCGATGCACTGACCACCCTGCACGAAGGCGATAAGTTTAGGATAAACAACATCCATTACGATTTTGACAAGGACAATATCCGCCGCGATGCTGCCAAGATATTGGATACATTGGTAGATATATTGAAGCAATATCCATCGATGGTGATAGAGCTATCCTCCCATACAGACTCCCGTGGTAGTGATGAATACAACTTTAACCTTGCCGATAGAAGAGCAAAATCTGCGGTGGCATACCTTGTTAGCCGTGGCATAGACAAGCGCAGGATGCTGGCAAAAGGTTATGGTGAAATGATGCTATTGAATGGTTGTAGTAATGGTGTACCCTGCACCGAAGAGGAACACCAGGCCAACAGAAGGACTGAGGTAAGGATATTGAAGTTTTAGGGTTGTTTCAATTTCAGTTCTTTCTATCTTTGATACCAACATATCTATACATATTTCCATCTCTATCGATGGCATTAACTTGCATATTTCTTCTGCCATTTCGATCTCGCCTTCGGTTGGCGCTCCGAAACCAAGTCCACGT
>JANYEU010000100.1 GCA_025362915.1 Chitinophagaceae bacterium
ATCGCACGTAAGAAATTGTTCGAAATGAACCGTGTAATCTCCGATACTGCCGAGTATGGTTGTTACCTTTTCGATCATGCTTGCAAGCCATTATTGACTGATTTCATGAAGAAGATTGATACTGATGTTATCGGTGAAAACTTCAATGCAGGTAAGGATAATGGAGTTGACAATAAAGAAATCATCGCCGTAAACAAATCAATCCGTTCACATCAGATTGAAGAAGTGGGTGCTACCCTTCGTGCAGCAATGACCGCAATGAAATCTATCGCTACGGTAGCGTAAGGGAGTTATAAGTTTTAGGTTATAAGTAAAGCCCTGCGAGTAATTGCGGGGCTTTTTATTTAATTTAGTGTTAACCCCTTCGGAAAATAACTATAAGATTTGAACAACAAACTTATACGTTTTCATTGGCAAAGATTGCTATCTCAAGCAAGTTGGTACTTCTTATTATCACAATAGTTTTTATGCAATTTGCTGCCCGCATCATTTATCCTTTTTTGTAATTGCTGTAATTCGAAGAAGAAAGTCTGCTCTGGGTGCAATGAAAGTAAACTCACCCGATTTAATATTATTCAGTTTTTCGGTTGTCATATTCCAAGTATCAATAGATTCAACCGTATAATCGCATTTACCTTTCAGGTTTAGTTTTATGGACGCAGCGTTCAATGTATAGGCTAGATAAACCTGACCGGGTTTTGATAGTACAAAAACACTTGAATCCTGACGTGCCGGCGTCATCTCATCAAAAGGTAATGCTTCCATAACCTTTCGAAAGAATGCTATACGAGCCGGACTTTCTCCATGAAGTGTGCCACCTTTTGCCCACCATATAATATCATTTGGATCCAAAAAGGTTTCACCGTGCCCAACATAACAGCCGTCAAAGGCTCCCAACCAAAACCGTTGCGTCATTGTTTTCCCACTCAACTTCCCCCAACTGGCCTTAATATTCCCTTCATATTTACATTCATCATATAAAATTGGCTTTTTATATTTATTTCTCAAATCGATCCCTTTATCCAGATTCGAATTCTGTACACTGGCATGTGTCACCCATTCTTTGGTGTGGTCGTACCAAATCTTACCATGATGGATGCTACGCAACCGTTGATAAGGGTCTTCTTTTTGAATGATGGAAAAGAACTTGTCCCAGTCTTCAATATGTTTATTGCCCATGTGGTTTTCCCTCACAGGTATTGTCATAAAATCATATTCGTTCGCCAGCGACCACCAAACATTTTGGTATGCACCAAGGCGTGCCATGGCATAACGGATATAACGGTTATCGCTTGCGCTGTCCATTTTCGAAAACCCCCAGCGGTCGTAAGGATGAAACAAAATAATATCGGATTGAATACCCAGTTTGCCAAGCTGAACAATGCGTTGTTCCAAATTTGTCCAGAAAGCAGGATTAAACTTTGTAAAATCGAACGTGCTATCTGTATTGCGCACAAAGGCGAAGCTTTCCGGTTCATTCTTATTATAGATATATGATTTCGGAAAAATACACATCCGCAGTTTATTAAAGGGCGCACTGGCAAGTGTTTTCAGTGTCAATTCCTGCAATTCTTTCGGTTGGCTTACCCATGCGTAACAAGTGGTGCCTACCGAAAAATAAGGGGTGCCATCGGCATACTTAAAGTAATAGGTATTGGCAACCTTAACCGGACCGTGATTGTTGTTTAAAGGGTTGATGCAGTTCAGCACACCAGTCTTTCCCGCAAGTTCAGCAACATTACTGCTGGTTTTATACGTCCATTGCCCTTCAGTATCAGGACTGAAACGGATAATATACCTGCCATCCCCATTATAGAAGCCAACTACCTTCAATTCTTTTTTATTGGTTTTAAAAACTGCAGAAAGCTTTACATCCGTAAAAGGATTGCCTGCCAATGGCCCTTTCAGTTCAATATTGAAAACGCCCCATTTCTCCACCGCTGCTTTTTGCGCTATTACCAATCCAGATATTGCCATAAACAATGCGAGAATGAGACTTTTTTTCCAGATTGATTGTCGATACCTTTTTCCTGATTTCTTTACTTGTCTCATTTCTTACTATTTTTTTTGAATGACTATCCGCTATTTTGTTTTAAGTGTTTAAAACTCAGTAAACAGTCTTTGAAAGATACAAAGCAATCTTAATTTTCTTCAAAAAAGCAGCATCGAAGCTAGCAAGGACTCAAAGAGTAGGAAAAAGATTAATCAAATAGGCAAATAGTAACCAGTGATTAACTGATTATAAGATAAAGTAAGTAAAATACATCCCTTATCAAGCAAATTAAGCCGCTAATTATCCATTATAAGCTGCTTATTTAGCAAAGTAGGTAACTAATAAGGCTGACTTAATCATTATTACAACCTTTGCACATTCTTAAAAGGCTAACTTATTCATTATTCCAACCTTTTAAAATCTACATAAGGTTGACTTAACAATTATTTCAACCTTTTTCCACTCTTATAAGATTCACTTAATTATTATTTCAATCTTTTGGCATCCTTGTAAGGTTAGCTTATTTATTATTCCAACCTTTTTAGTGGCTGATATTGCTAAATAAACGATTGCATCTGTTAAATAATGAAGTCAATTAGTTTGTTATAAGTCTGATAATGCGTTACAATGCTGTCACAATATATTGTTAAAGATTATTCTTGTTGTTTTAAAATGCTATTAATAACGTCACTTTATAGGGTTGCCAATTATGGTGATAGAATAACAACGATTATGTCTGTATCCCGGGTTTTCAACATCCCATTACTGCCATCCGAATTTGATACTTATCAAAATGCGGTAATACCCATAATGGTGGCAAAGCAAGCCGAATATAATATCCTTATATCTGTAGTGACGAACTTGGAAGCGATGAAGGAAAAGTGGGATGCCTATGTTTTGATATGCGATACCGACAGCACAAAGGGAATGGGTGCCACAGCTAACAGAAATGGATACCAACCCAAATACCTCAACGCCATAGAAAGTGCCATTTCAATATATTTGTTGAACAACTATGATATATTGGCTGCCGACCTTATAACTTTTCACATCAGTACGCCCAGCAAAAACAGAAAACCTACCCCCGCAGCTACCAGTACTGTGGTGGGAAAGGTAAAATATAAGGAACCGTTGGCACACTATTTAAGTTTTACTGATACAGTTTCTGGAAAGAAGGCCAAACCAAAAGGCGTTGGCTATATAGAGTTGCATTATATGATTGGCACAGAGCCACCTACATCGGTTGACGACTGCCATTTGACAACAAATATCACTTGGAAGAAAAAGAAAGTGCAATTTACTGCTGCCGATGAAGGAAAAAAGGCTTATTACTACGGCCGATATGTAAACCAAAATGGCAATTGTGGTGCTTGGTGCAAGATGTTTAGTGGAGCGATTATATAGGTATTTAGGGGGAAGTTAGTTGAAGTGTGTTTTTATTATTTTTCCTAGAAAAAATATTAGAATTACTTGGACTGTAGCTTTTTATTTTATTACCAATCTCATTTAAATCGGTAGAAGAAGCACCAATAATAGAAACAATCAAAAATATTGTTTCAAGAATTTGGTCTTGCTTTTTTGTCCGGTTCAATTTCTTATTGTTTTTTAGAACCCAATAAGTGAAATAGTCTATTTCGCTAACCTTGTATATATGTAGTGCTTCCTGTAAAGTGAAATCTCCTTCTTTTACCACCTTGTTAATTATCTTGCAGCTTTGCTCTAGTTGTGGTATACTTGCCAGCAACTCCTCGGCTGCGGAAATGTGATCACCACGATATTTTTCTTTATCTAAATACATAGTCAGTAAAATTAAGTAATTGTTCTTTATTTTTTAAATCTAATTCTCCATGCCAAGATTCACCCATTAAAATAGACTTCATAAAATCTAGATAAGCCCATTTAATTATGGGGAATCTTTTTCCTTTTGGTGCTTTTAAGTAATAGTTATCATATATCCTTTTCGAAATTTCATATTGGCTCTTAGTAAGACCTAATTTGGCTTTTAATAAAATTTGATTTACTTCTTTTTTATCTGTGGCCACAAATCCATATTTTGCCCATACATATCCACCTCCACTAAGCCCAGAATGAACAATTATTTTCTTGGTATTCATATTAACATACTGTTGAAGGCTTTCTTGAAAAACAGGTTTTATAAGACCATTGCGTCTAAAGTTTAGAGGGAGTACACAATAAACATGTTCAACGCTAATTGTACCTTTTATATTTGAAAACTGCCTTTCAAAACACAAGACATCATCTTCATTGTTACATTTGTTTGTGACAGATAATTTCAAGGTCGAGGAGGTTGTATCAAACTCAATAATCCTATCGATGTCAACACTTGTAGTAGGTGCAAAGTTTGTTTCAACAACGCTACATAATTTAAGTATATTTAAGTTTGGAAAGTTCTTTTGCATAAATCCTTCAAAGATTGAAGCATCGCCCCCTTCAATTTTATAACCCAACTGTTGAATCTCTGTTATATCAGCAGAAGTTAAATTATAAATTTGTACTGATAATCTTATCATAAAGTAAGCTCTTTGAATAATGGACAGCAATGTCCTTTAATACAGAACTTTTGTCCCACTTTTCAAATATACATCTCCAATTGTTACTCCATCCAATTATTACGATAAAAGAAACCATACTACTCTTTCAACGGCAATATTGCATTTACTTTCTGCCAACGCTTACCTTCGCCGCGTATATGAAAGTAAGGGCATTAAAAAAAGATAAGGTAAACATCATAACACTGGGTTGTAGTAAGAACTTGGTGGACAGTGAAGTGCTGAGTGGACAACTGGTGGCGAACGAAATAGACGTGGTGCACGAGAACAAAAAACTGGACCACAACATTGTAGTGGTAAACACCTGTGGGTTTATTGATAAAGCCAAGGAAGAAAGCATTAACACCATACTGGATCAGCTAGAGCTGAAACGCCGTGGAAAGTTGGATAAGGTATATGTTACCGGTTGCCTGAGCGAACGCTACCGTAGTGACCTTGAATCAGAAATGCCCGAAGTGGATGCTTGGTTTGGCACGATGGAACTGCCATTGATGCTGAAACAATTTGAAGCTGATTATAAAACCGAATTGTTAGGCGAAAGACTATTGAGTACGCCCCAACACTATGCCTACCTTAAAATTAGTGAAGGTTGCAATAGAACCTGTTCTTTTTGCGCCATACCGTTAATGCGTGGTCAGCATGTAAGTAAACCCATTGAAGAATTGGTGAGAGAGACAGAAGGATTGGTAAAGAAAGGGGTGAAAGAAATAATGTTGATAGCACAGGAATTGACGTACTACGGGTTGGATATCTATAAAAAGAGAGAATTGCCAAAATTGCTTGATGCCTTGGCAGAGGTGAAAGGGATAGAATGGATACGCTTACATTATGCGTACCCAACCAAGTTTCCACTGGAAGTATTGGAAGTGATAAAGAGGAGAAGCAATATTTGCAACTATCTGGACATGCCATTGCAACACGCCAGCAATAACATGCTAAAGGCGATGAAACGCAACATTACCCGCGAAGAGATTAGTGAACTGATACACGAAATACGCGAACAAGTGCCGGGTATATGTATCAGAACCACACTGATTGTGGGTTTTCCGGGCGAAACTTTGGAAGACATTGAAGAACTGAAAGAGTTTTTAATAGAACATAAATTTGACAGGGTGGGTATATTTACCTACAGCCATGAAGAAAATACATCGGCACATTTACTGGACGATGACATTCCAGATGAAATAAAAGAACAACGTGCACAAGAGGTAATGGAAGTGCAACAAGAGATAAGTCTGGAAAAGAATCAGGAGAAGGTAGGCATGACATTGAAGGTGATAATAGATAAGAAAGAAGCTGGAAGATACTTGGGGCGTACCGAATTTGATAGTGTGGAAGTGGATAATGAAGTAATTATCAATACCAAAAAGAAACTTGCCATTGGCCAATTTGTAATGATGAAGATTACAAAGGCTTTTGATTACGACCTGGAAGGAGAACTGGTGTAGGATTTACCATATAGACACATTAGGCACAATAGTATTTTGTGGAAGGCAAGTAAGAAAACATAGAAAGAAATGTTTTTTAATATACTCAAATCTATATGTTCTCAAAGTGAAACGCTTCTTTCCTCTTTTTTCTATGTGCCTAATGTGCCTATATGGTAATTTTTTTTATTGAATAGATAGCGATTATGATTAATCAGACTGATACCCCTTTACAGGATTCCAAGATTGAGGAAGCTAAATATATACCCTATTCATCCACAGGATTCTTTTCTACATTGGTATCTGATTATTTGTCGGGCGATGAAAAACTAAAAGCGTTTTATGAACATCCTGTTTCCTTGGATGGCATCAAAGCATCCATAAACGCAAGAAAGGGTTTTGATACGGATAGGCAATTATTAGTGTCGGCATTAACCAAACAATATGAGGGTATAGAATTAAACGAAAGGCAAACACAGAACCTACAATCATTATTAAGCCCAAATACTTTCACCGTAACAACCGCACATCAGCCTAATATATTTACCGGACCGCTATACTTTATCTATAAGATAATTCATGCCATTAAATTGGGAGATGAATTAAAAACCAATCTTCCTGAATGCAATTTTGTACCTGTTTATTATATGGGAAGCGAAGATGCCGACCTTGATGAATTAGGCTATATCTACCTGAATGGAGAGAGACTTGTTTGGGAAACAAACCAAACTGGCGCATTTGGCAGGATGAAGATAGATAAGGCATTGCTGCAAATAATAACAACCATAGAAGGTCAAGTAGGGATATATCCTTTTGGAAATGAACTGATAGCCTTATATAAACGATGTTATACCATTGGCAAAAATATTCAACAAGCTACACTAGAATTGGTAAATGCTTTGTTTGCAGATTATGGATTATTGGTGGTTATTCCTGATAATGCTACATTGAAGGCAAGCTTCAATCCTATCATTAAAAAAGAACTGACAGAACAATTCTCTCATAAGGCAGTCACTGATACATTAACCGAACTAAACAAACACTACAAGGCACAGGCAGGCGGAAGGGAACTGAATCTTTTTTATTTGATAGACGATAAAAGGGAACGGATAGAACTCGTGAACAATGTTTTCACCGTTACTCCACTAAATAAAGAATGGACACTTGAAGAAATTTTGATAGAACTAGAAAACAATCCAGAACGATTTAGTGCCAATGTAATATTAAGAGGCGTGTTTCAGGAAACAATCTTACCCAACATAGCATTTATAGGTGGGGGAGGGGAGTTGGCTTACTGGTTGGGGCTTAAAGAGGTATTTAAGGCATCACAAGTACCTTATCCTATGTTAATAATGCGTAATTCCTTTTGGTTGGTAAAAGAAAAGTATGCTGAGCGTATCACTAAACTAGGGTTTACTACAGAAGATTTCTTTGCAAATGAATTGGCATTAATCAATCAGTTGGTACAAAAACATTCTATCAATAAGTTATCATTTACCGAAGAACTTGAGGTTATGAAAGCCATATACCAGCAACTTAAAGAGAATGCTTTTACAATAGATAAAACCCTGATTATCCATATAGATGCATTACAAAAAGGCACGCTAAAGAAACTGATAGAATTAGAAAAGAAGGTACTAAGGGCAGAGAAAAGAAAGTTTAGCGATGAACAGAAGCAAATTGCCTATTTAAATTCTGTGCTATTTCCTAAAAACAACTTACAAGAACGGATTGACAACTTTTCAATCTATTACGCTCTTGAAGGAAGTGAATGGTTACAAACCATTTATAGGCATTCTAAGGGTATGCAACAGGAGTTTTGCATAATAAAATCATAATCCTTATAAAGAAGACATGCGTATCCCATTATATTTGTTCTTTATCACTCACTTTATACCCCCTTTATGAACAGTACAAATTTATGGCCTTCGTTTGGAGAAATTCAAATTATCAAGACACCCAAAATAATTCTAAAAGAACAAGCTTCTTTTCTTGAAAGTATAACTAGTGGTTACATCAATACAGAAATAAAAACTTCAGCGCACCTAACCCTTTTAAATAAGGTTTCTCATGTGCTTAAAATAACTGCCCCAATAGTAGAAGGGTATACTACTGCCATAGTACAAGTAGATCATGATATGATCAAACTCTATCCTCTAACCATTACTTCCAGAATTAAGGCAATGCCAGTAGCATACACCGCAACAAGTGAGGAAGAGTTTTTAGTACTCCTAAAAAAGGTATTTTATGAAAAGGAAACATTAGAAACCGTACATAGTTTATTGGCTCAAAGTAAATCAAACGAGAAACGATAGCATAGAAAAGTTATATTAAAAAGAAAAAGCAACCCTTGGGTTGCTTTTTCTTTTTAATATAAATAGATTAACTAAATAGCCCACCTTTCTTTAAGGTCTTCACGCCCTCTCCAATCTTAAACCCATTGTGGAATATACTTATTTTATAATCGCCTATCTGGTATTTTCCTGTTCCGTTCTTCCAATCAACATTTACTGGAGTACGTTTTCCTTGTTCGTAATTTACATCTACTTTGCTAGTGAATGCTTTTGCGCCCGAATCTCTGGTCATAAACGTAGAACCCTCTGTAATGGCTCTTCCATCAGGTCCTACAACACATATGTAAATTTCTTTCGTGCCGCTTGGCGCTAGCATATTTTCATCCAAATCAAAGGTAAAACGCAATAAATCTGCACGTTTGGCTGTAGTAGTCTGCTTTTCCTTACCACTGCTTTTCTTTTCTATAGCAAGAATGGCAATATTTGAAGCGTGTAAAGTTGAAGCCAAATCTTCTACATTTTTCTTGGCTGCTTCTGTTGTAGTAAGTGTTTGTTGCAAGGTTTGCTTTTCGGCATTTATGCTATCCTTTTGGCTGTTAAGTTGCGCATTAGAAGTGGTAAGTACCTTATTCTCTCCTTTCAACCTATCTATCTCGGCAGAATACCCATCAATTTTTCCATTTAATTCTTCTATCATTGCCTTGGCTTGCTTCAATTCACCTAAAGTAGCATTTTTATTATTCAGTATTTTACCTATTTCCCTTTTTAGGTTCGAAATCTTATCATTTTGTTCTGCAAGTGCACCTTGATACTTTGTATTCGTTGTTTGCAAGGAATCCAATTTCAGACTTGCACTATTAAACGCAAGTTGGATTGAATCCTTTTCAGTACTTACCGTTAATATTTGTGTATCTTTTTGTACAATTGTTTCCTTAGTTTTACTTTTATCAACGATAATGTAGCACCAGGTGCCCAATAATAAAACTGTCAATATACCGTACCAAAGTTTACGATTGTCTTTTGGTGTTGTCTGTTCACTAGTTGTTGTGTCGTTCATGTCCTTTAAGTTAAATTGAAAATTAATAATATGCTGAAGAATTTATTGCTTTTAGATATAGAAACTGTTCCTCAATTAGAGGATTATGACTTATTACCTTCTTCTTGGCAAATACTCTGGTTAGACAAAATTTCTAAAACCGTGCCAGAAAATACAACCCCAAAAGAAAGCTATAGGCAACGGGCAGGTATCTTGGCTGAATTTGGAAAGATTGTATGTATTTCTACTGCCTTTTTTTATGATGACGCTAACAAAAGGACTTCCTTAAAAGTAAAAAGCATTTACAATACTGATGAAAAGGACTTATTGCAAACCTTTATCATGCTATGCAGCAAGGTATTTAACCGCAATCCACAGTTTCAATTTGCAGGTCATAATATCAAGGAGTTTGATATTCCTTATATATGTCGCAGAATGATTATCAATAATATCCCTCTTCCTGAATATCTATCAATCCATGAGAAAAAACCTTGGGAAGTAAAAATGTTTGATACCCTTAACTTTTGGAAATTTGGCGATCATAAAAACTACATTTCATTACATCTACTGGCAAATGTGTTAGATCTACCCACTTCCAAAACTGACATGGATGGTAGTATGGTGCAAGATGTATATTATAAAGAAAAGAACCTAAGGCGTATTGCTGATTATTGTGAAAGAGATGTAATTCTGACAGCCAATGTTATCCTGAAATTTATAAACCTGCCTATACTCGAAGATTCATGTGTGATTATAGTACCATAAAATAAGGATAATGGTTTAATAACTAATTTTTGATAATAAAGTTACCAATAGGTATAAAATAACCCGTACTGCCGTAAATAATCTTCTTTTTATCCGTCCAGTTTCCCCGTTCTCCCGTTACTGAAACAACCAAGTTATAGTTATCCTTTGGAAGAATGGGACTTATAAACTTTAATGACGGAAATGAATACTTGCAATACATATCAACCAGACAAGATGCCACAGTTTTTCCTAGGCTATTGCGTAAAACAACACTTGCATAACCACCTTCAGAACCAGAAAGCGCATAAAACCCAATTCGTGTACCCTTGAACTTAACTGAACAACTTGCATCCTTCTCATATGAACTATATACAGAGAAACTATTATATTTTACATGCTTCCATTTGCCAGAAAAGGTAACAAATTTTTTATCGGTATTCTCAATTGTTTTATCGCCTGCCTTTGCAGTAGAAACAACGCCAGTAACAGTGTCAATACTCCACGCATCCTGATAGTTAGGCATGGAAATAGAAAAACCATCGACGGACAAGGGTTGCCAAACATAAGTAGCCGCAGAGGCCTGCTTGGGATATGACCATCTAT
The DNA here is from genome assembly GCA_025362915.1 of Chitinophagaceae bacterium. Classification (GTDB taxonomy): domain Bacteria; phylum Bacteroidota; class Bacteroidia; order Chitinophagales; family Chitinophagaceae; genus Parasediminibacterium. Next base: position 10,671 of record JANYEU010000100.1, read on the forward strand.
CGCCCATAAATAAATAGGTGGTTTCTTTTGAACCTTGGATGGGCAGCACAAAAGTACTTTGACAATCCCAGGTAAGTTTGTTTTCTGGCGCAACCAATCCGCGAGAAATCCACGGTCCTTTTAATGAAGTGGCGGTAAAGTAATAGTTGTCGTTCCGTTCCCAACTAGACAGATGAGATCCGATGAAATAATAGATACTATCTTTCCTAAATAGGGTGGGTGCTTCAAATCCTGAAGTCATATTTTTATTAACCGCCTCAACAACACTTTTATAATCATCGCTTAGCTTATAAATGTCGCCACCATGTGTTAGCACATATCCCAATCCGTCAGTATCCTGAAACGTACCCATATCCCATTTATGGATAGGGTTGCCATTAAAAAGTAATGCCCCTTGAAAGGTATAAGGTCCTGTTATGTTTTTTGAAGTGGCATAATCCACAAATTGATCCTTATAAGTAAGCGTATCTGCGTGCAAAAACATAATATACTCACCAGTTTCAGGACACCTCATCACTTTCACCCGTTCTCCTACACGGTTAGCCCCCAACTTGCTTGATAATTGAACAGGCAATGCCACTGATTCAAACTTCCAAGTATATAAGTCTTGAGAAGAATAACAATTGAAGCCTGCAAAGGCATTGCTAGTATCTGAATGAGCCTCTCCGAAAAGATAATACCTGCCATTATCCTTCAAAATGTTTGCTCCATGTGCTCTAACAATTTCTCCTCTATCATCAAACCAGGAAACGCCAGAATAAATAGCACCATTATTGGTTTTCTGGGCAAAAGAAAGATTACCATTTAGAAAAAATAGAAAGAAAATTATTGCGCTAGCGAAAAAGTTCATAATATTAGTTTGAATTAAATAAGAAAAGGTTTTTGAAAAGATAGAATGAAAGATATGAGTAAAAGGAAAAAATAATTTGAACTAGAACAGCGGATGTAAATGGGGGAAATTAATCACCAATAGATTTATTTAGTTTTCACCAATACTATATCATCTACATAACAAAATGCGTTGGCATCACCAATAGCATCAAAACCAATCTCAACCCTTCCATCCTTAACTTTAATATCTCTTAGAGTGATTGTTTTCCAATTAGTATTCTCCTCTTTAATGCTAAAAGAGAATCTTTCTCCTTTACTCGTGGCATACATTTCCAATTGGTTAAACCCTGCACTGTTCTTTACCTTGGCAGTGAGTGTATAATTTCCATCTTCTAGCATTACAAAAGGAGAAGAAATTATTATTTGATAAACTTTCCGCTGAAAACCTACCTTATCACTAATGCAAAGACTCTTCTCGCCAATAACAATCCTTCGATCTTCCTCACTATTCAAGTGATTTAAAACTGGGGAAGTGGTATTATCCAAACTAATTTTATTGCCTTCGATAGCATTGGTAACCCAACCTGTTAATTGCAGTTGCGTAGGTTTATGTGACATAGGAACAAGTCTTCGGTCGGCCTCAAAACTTCCATTTTTTACATAATTATTATCGGCAGTAACATTCCATTCACCAGTTTCGGCATTAATATTCCAGGAATCAAGGGAATTAAAATAAGGTATTGCCCCATCAAAAGAAAGCGGCACCCATTGGTTATATCCTAGTCCATTACCAGCAAAATCTGCCCATCTATCACCACAATATATAATTGTTTCCCGTTTGCTGCCTTTTACCGAAACAAAGAATCCTGTCTGGGTAACATGAGCATAATCGTCGGCACTTCCATTCATCACCAACATGCTTCTTTCTGGTCTATAAGGCCCTCTTATATCGTTTGCCACAAGATAATATGGCAGCGAAGCATCCCAACCATAGATGTTTGAGGCACACATATAGTTCTTGCCACCATACTTAAACATACAATTACCCTCGCGGCTTTCTCCCTGAAAAACCTGGGTACAATCTAACAGGTTTACCATACCATCCTTGATTCCAATTTCAGAAACATAGAGTTTATTCCTACCTTTTCCGTAAGAATATATAAGGTAAGATTTACCGTTGTCTTCATCTGTAAACACCGTTTGATCGCCCGTGTTGTCAGTGCCAATCATTGCCAACATGCTGATGTGCTGGTACCAGACAAATCTTTCAGTAGGTGTGTTTGAAGTGGCAATAAGCACCCCTTTACCATATTGGACAAACATTGCATACTTATTTAACTCTTTTATATAAGCCACCCCCAAACGTCCAACCCAAGTTTTACCTCCCCCATGTTTCATCAACTCCTCGGGGGTTAAAACATCACCCTCAAAAGTCCAATTAACCAAATCGGTTGAACTGTAACAGGTTACAGATTGGAATGAAGCCCCCTTGACACTTGCAGTAGGATTATTACGATAAATGTCTGCCCCACGATAATGAACCCCATACCAGTAATACTTTTTTATGCCTGTTATGGGGTCATTAAACTTAAATATTCCACCACCTTGGCTATAAATGGGTTGCCCATCCTTGGTGTTCCAGAATAGATCATTGTGAATATTGGCAGACTGTGCCTTCGCAGAATTAAACATGGTAATGCCAATAGTAAAAGCAAATAAAAGAAGTAGAATGAAAGAGGAATAAACGGATTGTTGTTTCACAAATTTTTGAGCTAAGTAGTAATGAAGAATAAAACAAACATAATAACTGTGAATGACTGTGTACTATTTGGTTCGTTTAATCTTCAGCAATAATCTTCATGTTATAGTGCCATGCAACGTAACTTTCTACTATATGCTGTAATCTTATGAAATGAACAACAGAAAATAAAAGAATTATCCAGAAGCAGTTTGGAAGAAAGCTTTATGAACACACTACTTTAGTAGGAATATTGGTTTTGCCAAACAATAATTTTGATGATTTTAATGTTAAAAGGAAGAGGGCAACATTATTTCAGTATTTTCATTGCCTGCTTTTATTCGATTGCTTCTAGACAGTTATGTAAACTAAAGATAGAAACAGCTTATTATTGCTGACGGTTTGGATAGTATTTCTCTGGGTATTGATCAAAACAAAATAATTTTGCTGACGTTTTATTACTACGCAATAGTGGTTTAAGGCTTTCTTTAAAAATGTTATTTAGAATCTTATGAGTAATTTACCGGTGCCATCTAATGAGAAAGAGCGTGTGGAAGCTTTGAAAAACTACAATATTCTGGATTCCTTACCAGAAGAGCAGTTTGATAGGCTAACTGAATTGGCGGCTCTGATATGCAATGTGCCTATAGCATTGGTGAGCCTGATAGATGAGGATAGACAATGGTTTAAATCGAAGATTGGTCTTGCCAATCCAGAAACGCCTAGAGGAATTTCCTTTTGCCAATATGCGGTTGCAGCGCATAGTGCCTTTGAAATAGAAGATACATCTACAGATGAGCGCTTTGCAAGCAATCCATTGGTTACTGGTCCACCCAATATGCGTTTTTATACTGGGCATCCATTGATAGACCCAAATGGTTTTGCCTTGGGGACGCTTTGTGTAATAGATACTTCACCCAAAAAACTTACAAAGGAACAGCTTCGTGCCTTGGAGATATTGGCGCAGGAAACAGTAATGCAGATTGTAAATAGAAAAGAAAAGAATGAGCTTGAGAACTATAAGCGTCTTTTTGACCTATCTAACGATTTGATCTGTGTGGTGAATGCACATGGTGAATTCCAAAAAGTGAACCCAACCTTTAGTAAGGTTTTGGGGTGGGATGACAATGATTTGCTAGATAAACCCTTCTTTAGTTTTATACATCCTGATGATGCCAAAGCAAGTGGAAAAGATTTGAGCAGGTTTACCGATAAGGATGCACCACTGCATACCATCAGCAGGTTTAGGGCAAAAGATAATTCTTACAAGATACTTCAGTGGAGTGCCACCAAAGACAATACGTCTGGTGATATATATGCAACAGCGCACGACATGAGCAAAATGCGCGAAGCGGACAGGCGATTAAGGCTTAGTGAAGAAAGATGGAAGTTTGCACTAGAAAACTCTGGAGACGGGCTTTGGGATTGGAATGCCTCAACGGGAAAAGTTTTTTTTTCTGACAAATGGAAGGCGGTAATTGGTTATGAACCCAACGAAATAGGGGATACATTTGAAGAGTGGGAAACAAGGGTACATCCAGATGATTTGCAATATTGCCTTGACGAACTAAATAAACACTTTAGTGGTCAAATACCATTGTATGCTGCTGAGTTTAGAATGCAGTGTAAAGATGGTAGCTACAAGTGGATATTGACAAGAGGAAAGGCGATTGAATGGTCTGCAACCCACAAGCCTTTGAGGGTTATAGGCACACATACAGATCTAACTGAGAGAAAGCTTGCCGAGCAACT
>JANYEU010000144.1 GCA_025362915.1 Chitinophagaceae bacterium
AACCACCATCTTTTGTACAAGACACCAAAGAGACTAGGGTAAACATCATAAGAAGCACAACAATTTGATTTTTCATACTGATCATCATTTTAAGGGTTTAAATAATTGTTTTAAGTTAATTTATTTGATTGTCAGATACGAATATAGGGTGTTTGGTAAATAATCCTAACTCACCTTGTTTATTATTTATCAAGTGTATATAAAAAAGACACCTTTCTATACTAATCTAATACTTAATGGGCAATTCAGCCGGTTCATAAGCATCCAATTTGTTTAAATGAAGGATAGTGCCGGTATTATCATCATTGGGATGATACATGGGTAAGAACTTTGCCCCATATACAAATTCTTCGTAGGTATAAGAAGTTCGGGAAATAACTGTATTTGAAAAACTTTCATCAAACCCTTGCACAAACACAAACATCTCTATCAGCCCGTTTTCAATATCTTGTTTTGTAAGGTTATAAAACGGACTTTCTTCATTGATGATATGTACCAAAGTCCAGTTCGATATAAGCGTCGTTGCCTTTGATATATCCAATGAAAGTTGAAAGAATTTGTTTTTACGTACGCCATCTTCCACTATCTGCAAACTCATTGTCAGTTTGGCTTCCACATTAACCAAAAAATTCCTTGTGTAGGGCACCATCCTTATCATTAGTGCTATCCCATCCCGAAAAGGAACAAACAGCGCATTCTTGCTATAAGTGATATATGCCTTGGGTCGGGCGAATCTTCCATATAATAATCCAGTTATCAATGCAAAACTCAACAGTCCTACCAATGCCTCTAATGCCGCCACAAAACTGGCAGCAAATCCTACGGGATTAATCCTTCCATAGCCAACTGTAGTAAAGGTCTGCGCACTAAAAAAGAATGCCTCACCAAATTTAGCCGCATTGGTTGATGCCACCATTCCGTTAAGATGTTCTATACCAATGAGCAGATAAACACTAGCAAAAAGTAAGTTCATCACAATGAATGAGGCAACAATAATTACCATAAACTTCCATTTAGGGAGAGAAAGAAGCGTATGGTAAAGGTTCATACGCTCTATCAATGGAATGCCACGCATTTCTACGTTTGGAGAGCCGTCCTTATTAAAGAAACGCCCACCATTGCTGTTACTGTTAGTACCTAAACCTGTTTCGGTTTCTGCCTTTGCCCGTTTATTGAAAGATTTTAAGACTGCCATAATAGTTACTGCGAAAATACACTAAAGAGATTTCAGTACATAAAGTAATTACGCTCCTGTTTATATGCAGAAATAATACGCATTATATATTCCTACATCCTCTCTGGCACACCTGCACCCAATAGTTGCATACCCGTTTTAAGTGTATGGGCAGTAAGCTGTGCCAATTGCAACCGCAAGGTCTTCTTCTCGTCAGATTCCGCATTGGCAATAGACAATTCTGAATAGAACGAACTGAATGTTTTTGCCAAGTTGTATATATAGATGGCTATCTTGGATGGGTCGTACTCTTGCGCAGCATCTTGGATAACTGTTGGAAATAATTCTAATTCTACTATGATTGCCTTTTCCTGTGGCAATAAATCATTTATGATAGCTATTGGTTCGATGGCATAACCTTCTGCCACCATCTTCCGAAGGATACTCTTTATCCTTGCATGGATGAATTGGATGAATGGTCCAGTAAACCCTTGAAACTCGATACTCTCTTCTGGATTGAATATCATCTTCTTTTTAGGGTCCACCCTTAATAGGTAAAACTTCAATGCACCCAAGCCAATCGTATTGTACAGATTGGTCAGTTCTTCGGGGGTGAAGTCTTTCACCTTACCCAACTCTTCTGTCTTCTTTTTGGATATGTCAATCATTTCAGCCACTAAATCATCAGCATCCACCACAGTACCCTCACGGCTTTTCATCTTACCGGTAGGCAATTCCACCATACCATAACTTAGGTGAAAGATACCATCGGCAGAAGGCAATCCCAACTTTTGGCAAATGAGTTTCAGAACCTTGAAGTGATAGTTCTGCTCATCTCCCACCACATAAATACTCTTGTTGCTGTGGTATTCCTCATACTTGTCAACTGCCAGGCCAATATCCTGCGTAATGTAAACAGACGTCCCATCCTTTCTACGCACTATCTTTTCGTCCAGTCCATCTGCCGTAAGATCTATCCAGACACTACTATCTTCCTTTTGGTAAAACACACCTTTCTCCAATCCTTTCTCCACCAAATCCTTCCCTAACAGATACGTTTGGCTTTCATAATAAGTACGGTCAAAGTTGCTGCCTATTGCCTTGTAAGTAGTATCAAATCCTGCATAAACCCAAGTATTCATCCGTTCCCAAAGAGCAATTACTTCTTCGTTACCACTTTCCCAATCCAATAGCATTTGTTGCGCCGCCAATATGATGGGGGCTTTCTTTTCAGCACCTTCTTTTGTCATCCTCTTGGTAACTATCAACTCCTCTACCTGACGCTTGTATTCATCATTGAACATAACATAGTAATCGCCCACAAAATGATCGCCCTTCATGCCCGTACTTTCTGGCGTAGCTCCATTGGCAAACAACTGCCAGGCAATCATGCTCTTACAAATATGTATGCCTCTATCATTTACTATGCATGTCTTTACCACATCGTAACCATTGGCTTTTAGTATCTCTGCAATACTCCATCCCAAAAAATTATTGCGCAAATGCCCAAGATGAAGAGGTTTGTTTGTATTAGGAGAAGAATATTCTACCATCACCTTCTCTCCATTCTTTGGTGCAATACCATAAGTGGTGTTGGTATATTGCGATTGAAGAAAATCAGTCCAGAAACTATCTATTATACTTAGATTGAGAAAGCCTTTAATAACATTGAATCCCGTAAACAACGTAGGATTATTAGCCACCAGATAACCGCCCAACTCCTGCCCCAAAGCATCGGGCGATTTCTTTAACTGCTTTACAAAAGCAAACAATACCACCGTATAATCCCCTTCAAACTCAGGCTTTGTAGCATTTACAAGAATGGAATTTTCGGGTATATTCACTGTATATAAACTGGATATGGCTGCTGTGGTTGCTTGCTTTATCTCATTAGTCAAACTCATTATCCGCTATTATTTGTGGGCGGCAAAACTAACTGTTTTAGCCCTTACCTTTGCTGGCATTTATGCAGAAATTACACAACCACACTCGCACCTTTCTTCTTTCTTTAATTGACCTGTTATACCCCCTGTTTAAAAGGTTCATGCCATTGCAAACTTTTAGGTATGCAGCCTGTGGGGGATTCAACACTTCGTTAGACATTACCCTGTTCTTTGTTTCGTATAACTACATCTTCAAAAGGAAACCTATTGTATTCCCGCACTTGGTAATTAGTCCGCATATTGCCGCCTTCTTGGTGGGGTTTATGTTTAGCTTTCCTTCAGGATTTTACTTGAGCAGGTATGTTGTTTTTCAAGAGACATCGGTACGCAAATCAGAGCAATTGGCTAAGTATTTCTCTGTGGTTTTCATTTGCCTGATACTAAACTATGGCTTCTTGAAACTTTTTGTAGATACATTTGGTTGGTATCCCACCCCATCTAAGATACTTACCACCGTTTTTGTGGTGGCCTTCAGTTATGTAGCACAAAAGAATTTTACTTTTACACCAGAATCAAAGAAGAAGACAAGAATTAAGGCATAATGGGCTTAAATTTTAACCCCATGCAACTTATTAGGTAATCCAAATATCTATACGCAAGAATTATACTGCGTAATATATGAGCCCGCGAATACTTTTTTTAATATTACTATGCGTCATTGCGTTTAGAGCTGCTGGGCAATTAACGCCGGAATACAATAAAAGTACTCATGCCGAAACTGTGTATGGTATCCGCACAGATTATGGCACTACGGTAGTACATACCCCTGCCGTAAAATCCATCGGAGGCGCAAGACCAATCGGTTTTGGATTTGAATACAGCAAACAAGCGAAGGATTCTGCAACCTACCACTTATGCAGTGCCTTCCCAAGGGTAGGTTTACAGTTGCAATACTACCATTACTTTACACCCATATTAGGTAGTTCATTAATGGCATCGTATTTCATACAGCCCGTGTACCGCCTCAATGACCGTTTTAATTTCTTTTACCGTGCAAGCGTTGGCTTTAGTTATTCAGACAACCCTTTTAACCCAAATTCCAAGATAGATACACTCAATCAAAACTATAGCCTCAGGATAAATCCTTACTTACAGATTACTTCTGGCTTTGGGCTAAGGCTTTCTCAGCATCTTTCCTTGGATGCAAGTGGAGAATTTAACCACGTATCCAACGGTAATGTAAAGCGCCCCAACCGCGGTTTGAATTGGCTTACAGCTTCGCTTTCCTTGGTGTATAATCCCAATGAAAGTGTATTGCCCAAATACCATCGGGTACATGATAAATATTGGGTTGGAAGACCTTGGAATTATACCATTGGGGCAATGTATGTTGCAAAACAAGATTATGCAGGTTCTGCAGCAGCATACCAACGCATGTATGCAGCAGGTGGATTTATAGAAGCATCCAAACAAATTGGTCGCATTCATGCTTTTGTAACGGGGGTACAAGTTTATTATAATGACTTAAAGATTGATGCGCCCAATCCCGCAATTTCTTACAGTCCTTTGAAACATTCCGCTCTTTTGGCAGGGGTATATGTGGGGCATGAATTCTTGATGGGACGTTTTATTTTCAACCAAATCATTGGGACTTACATTACCCCGCATCCAGCCATTTATACAAATTTGTTTCATCAGCACAGCTTACGTTACCTGTTTGACCGTCATTGGCAAGCAGGTTTTGGGTTAAAAGCCCATGAGTCGGATGCTGACTTCATCTGTTTGAATGCATTGTATAGGTTATAGTCTTTATTTACTTCGTAAGCTTTTGATATACATCCTCTCCACCTTTTCCCTTGCCCACGGTGTCTTCCGCAGGAAAGTAAGACTAGACTTTATACTGGGAACAAGCTGAAAACAGCGAATATTGATATGATACCCCATTTCTTCCCAACCATACTGTTCTACCAAATGCGTCAATATTGCTTCTAGTGTAACGCCATGAAGGGGATTGTTGTTTTGTGTATTGTCCATCTAAATATATATTCCAACAAAGGTAGCAGATAGGGGTATATGGTTGTATTATTCTCTAATAGCTACCACAAAAAAATTGAAACAACCTACAAAATGATAAATACAATGATTTGCTGCCACAAAAGTGAAGGGTGTACTTACAGAAATGAATCTCTTTCTTAAATGGTTTGTTGCATTCATTACTTTTGCGTACTTGGTATAACCCTACAACTATAAAACAACTAAATAGAATCTTATGAGCGAGATTGAAGAAACAATAAAGGAAGCGATAGAAAAAGCAGAGGAAAGCTCCATCAATTCCAGAGTGGCCATCATAGTATCATTGGTGGCTACGTTTATGGCTTTGTGCAACATCAAAAACAGTAGCATGGTGCAGTCCATGTCTCAATTGCAGGCACATAGCATAGATGCATGGTCGTACTATCAGGCAAAAAGCACCAAACAAAACTTGGCCACTAACACCATCGAACTATTAAAGTTACAAGCCCAAAAGGTAGATAACAAAGTGTTGAAAGAGTATGAAACCAAGGTAGCCAACTACGATAAGGAAAAAGAAGAGATAAAAAAACAAGCACAAGAATATGAAAAAAAGTACAATGAAGTACACGAGTTTAATGACCAATTCGAAATAACAGAAGCATTGCTATCCATCTCAATCGCACTTTTTGGTATCACCGCACTCACCCAAAAGAAATGGTTATTTGTTTTCGCATCAGTCCTAAGCACAACAGGTGTTATCTTGGGAGCAACAGCTTTTCTTAAGATAAGTCTATTGTCAGAATGGGTTTCTAAGATATTGGGATAAGCCATCGAAGGCATCCCTCTCCTACCCTCTTTTATTATGTCGTTTGATATCGAGATAATCTAAAAAGTAAATCAATTTGAAAGACAGGATATTAAGCTGATTGCTATGTACCAGTGTGCTATTAAGGTTTTGATAGTAGCTGTCATTCACCCTATCATCCGAAGTGCCGATTGCATTCTTCCAGGTTATGGTAAAGAAACTACCGGGATTAAATTCCCAATTATAAACCATATCTATGTTAAAATAATTTACGTTGTAGTCCGCATTTACACTCATTGCCGCAATATCCATCAATGTACCATTGCGGCTCAAACTCTTTAAATGGTCGTTTTTGAGTTTGCTCCAGTAATGCCGCACACGCATACTTAGTCCCATCTTGTTGGTAAAATTATACTTGGCAGTAAAGATGTTTTCGTTGCTTCTTATGGTTCTCAAAGCAAACATCACACTGTCGTTTACATTGGTTGCATAGCCTAAACTATTGTTACTAAAATTTATTGTACTGTTAAGATTTACAGAAAATGCTTTATTGAAACGAATTTGACCGCTCAAATCAATCTCATCAGCCGTGGAATGATCTGTATGATAGAACCTATGATACCAACCAAAACCACCAGCAAACTTTTTTGCATAGTTAGAGTTATAATTGCCTCCCACTATCCAACTACCAGGTCGTTTAAAGATGTAGCCATCCGTACGGGGTTCGTAATAGTCGTGTTGTGCGGCATCAATATTTAATTGTACATAGTAGTTACCCAAGTTTTTTAGTTGCCCATTCACATTGGTGTACATGGAGAACTGTTGATAGTCCCGCGGTACATAATGTTGGGAATAATAAAAGGTTGCATTCATGTACATGCTATTGTAGAAAGAATGCGGCTTTAGCAACCTGTACCCTAGCCACAAATAATGGTCGAAAAAATTGTTATTTGTAAAATAACCCATATCCTGATGGGTATATTTATCATTTGCAAAGTCTTGGGTTAGCGTAAAGTTAAACTTGCCACTTGCCTTGCTAAAGTTGGCCGTATATTGATAACCGCTCACATGCCCACCATGTGAACTATCACCAAATAACTGACTGGTTGCAGCCTTACCAGAGAAGTTCCACTTTTCTTTTTTGTCGTACAAATCCCATAGAACTGCGGTAACATTGGCGTTATAATCCCTGCTATTCCTTAATACATTAGTGTTGATGATGGAAACACTGGAATTATGTTTGAGACTTTTATCAAAAACTAGAATATTGTAATTAGTCAATGGATTAGTCTGAACTTGATATTGATGTTTGTTCGAATCTTGAATGGTTGCATATTGTGCTTCTGTAACTGCATTCAGCAAACCAATACCTAATCCTTGCGCGGTGCGTCCGCTTATCTTGGTAGCGTTTAGTATCCTACTTTCTGTAGGATTGAATATAACACTATCACCTTTATTCAGGTTATTCTCAACATTATCATGGTGTATGGGCATACCGCCAATGCGTCTGCTATAAAAGATATTCCCCTTAGAAAACAATTCTGTTCCTTCAGTAAAGAAACTACGGTATTCATTAAACTTTACCTCAAAAGGGGTAAGATTCAGTATCTTATTATCGCTCTGTACCTGACCAAAATCCGGCACCAATGTCATGTCCATCGTAAATGCCTGATTGATACCATATTTTACATCCATACCGCCATTATATTTGGTTGAAGTATTTGGAATATTAGGATTATTGTATGGATAATTGGTTATATCCGTAGAAAAATAAGGAGAGAAAGACAAACGGACAGGAAGTTTTATATCAGAGATATCCTTCCACAAACCAAACTGGGCAAAGAAGGAAGATTTTGTTGGATCGATGGCATTCCAGTTAAGGTTTTGCCCCGCTTTCCTTCTTCGTCTAAAAAAGTTCATACCCCATGTCTGCACTTTTTTATTGCTGAAACGGATGGCGGAATAAGGTATTTTCATTTCAAAAGTCCATCCATCATTCAAAACCTTGGCCGCGCTTCTATATACACTGTTCCAGCTTCCATCCTCGCCCGTAGAGGAATATTTTGCATCATACTGTTCCCCCAATGGGGTTACATAATAGCCAAACCCATTAATCTTATCATTATAGGTATCAAAAATAACCCCCAGAAAATCATTTGCACCTATCTGGTCACGCCCTACCAACTCGCTAGATATGCTGTCCTTGTTACTTTCATGACAATAACCGCCAACATATATTGCATCATTATCGTATAAAATCTTTATCTCGGTCCTGTTCTCCTGTCCTTCTGGTTTGCCATAAGTGGGTTGCCTTTCTATAAAATTGGTTGCTATTGGGGCATTCTTCCAGTCCTCATCATCCAATATTCCATCAATAATTATTCTTTTGGTAGCCTTTACTGCTGGCAAATGTTTACATAGTGCGGAATCTTTTTGTGCACTTATATTAACAACACAAGCCAAAAGGATTAAGACAAAAGATAGTTTCATACAGTTCTGTTATTGAGGATAAAAATAGAAATGAAGGATATTGCAATCGGTGAATTTTATTTGATACTGGGCAAAATATGTTTCAACGGCAATTTTTCGGTTTATTTGAATACAGAACAAGTCTATGAGATGGAATAAAACAAAGTTTTTACTCATCCTTTATATCTACGATGACATAAAACAAAGTTTTTACTCGTGTTTTATATCTGCGATGACATAAAACAAATGTTTTACTCGTGTTTTATACCTGCGATGACATAAAAATAACTTTCTGAGGAGAGATGCATTATAAAGTCAATTTTTATCATCACATTTACCTCCTAAAATAAAAATATGAAATACAAATTATCCTTGATTGCCACATTTATTGCCTTTGCCATTGTTGGAACTGCACAAACAAATGGAAAGCCTGTATCAGATAGTGGTAAGAAGCTTTTCATAAGTGTGCAGATAGAAGCACAATTTCCGGGTGGTCCAGCAGCATGGAAGAAATACTTACAAAAGAATTTAAACGCAAATTTGCCAAAAGACAATGGTGCACCCGCGGGAAGATATACGGTAATGCTTTCTTTTTTGGTAGAAAAAGACGGTGCAATAAGTGACATAATAGCTGAAAATAATCCTGGTTATGGTAGTGTGGAAGAGGCAATCAGGGCAATTAAAAAAGGTCCAAAGTGGCAACCAGCAGAATATGATGGTCACTATGTTTCTGATAGGGTGCGGCAGGCAGTTACATTTATGGTAAATTATTAAGTTAAAATTCCAATAATATAAAATAAAAATATGAAATATAAGTTAACTCTGATTGCCGCCTTTATTGGTTTTTCCATTGCTGGAACTGCACAAACTACCATAGAAGAGTATAATTACCTAACCAAAGGATATAAAGAAGATATTGTAAATGGTAGAGGAGTGAAGAAGGGATATGAGTTGAGAGAGTTACGTACACTAAACTATAACGGGTGCTTTGCCAATGCTAAAAAATTTTTTAGAGTAACGGATACTACAATGAAAATTGCAGCCTTTTTAATAACATTAAAAAGGATGGATGCCGATACAGAGTATATCTGTTACCCTTTGGATAAAGGGGACGGTTCTGAAAATGTTGTATCTAAAAGGTATGAAAATGATGTTCCTGAAAATTCATTCAAAAGAGAGGTTGTTTATAAATTAATGTCCAAAAGTATTAATAACACACATCCAGTTTATGGGAATTATGCTGATTCTAGTGGTACAAAAGTTTTTCAGATAGAACCTGAATTTCCTGGAGGATTTGAAGGATGGAGAAAGTTTTTACAGCGTAATCTAAATATTGGTTTGCTATCTCAAAATGGAGCCGCAGCGGGAAAATACACGGTGATGCTTTCATTCTTAGTGGATAAGGAAGGAGCAGTTAGTGACGTAATAGCCGAAAATAATCCTGGTTATGGTTCAGCTGAGGAAGCTGTGAGGGTAATAAGAAAGGGCCCTCGTTGGATACCCGCAGTACAGGATGGAAAAAATGTAAATTATAGGAAGAGGCAGGCAATTACTTGGGTTGTTTCAAATAACTAGAATATAGAACTCAATACAAAACACCCACTTCAAAGTATACCGTGAAGCGGGTGTTTTTGTTTAAACCCTTTCGCATGGTACAATGACTATATTTGCTTTAAAGAGGATTTTAAATTTATTTAATCAAAAAACAGGATTATGTATGCTACCTATCACTTATCATCGGCAGAGGAAGTAAACAATGAGATATTGGAAGCTATAAAAGCCACCTTCAAGTCTAAACCGATTACAATTATTGTGGAAGAAGACGAAGATTATTCATTGCTAAGCGATGAGATGAAAGCCGAATTAGATAATAGACTATCAGAGGCTGATGAGCAATACATTACCGCAGAATCTTCTATAAACCTGCTCAATAAGAAGTATGGCTTATAAAATAATCCTTTCGCTTCGTACACAGAATGAAATAGAAAAATCAATTGATTATTACACACTTCACAGTGAAGATGCCCCAATAAATTTTATCACATCCTTGAAAGGAGCGTATAATAAGCTATCCATAAATCCTTATGAAAGGTTGCGGTACAAGAAAATAAGAGCTTTACAACTTGAAAAGTTTCCTTTTGTCCTTTATTTTATCATCAACACAGCAACCAATACAGTAAAAATACTTTCCTGTTTTCATAATAAAAGGAATCCCGATAAGAGACCGTAAACAGAAATTAATAATCAATAAAACAAAAACACCCACTCCAAAGTATATCTCGGAGTGGGTGTTTTACATAAATCCTATTACTTATTACTTATAACCAAATACTAATAACGATAAGCGTCTGTTTTGAAAGGACCATTTTGTGCAATGCCTAAGTAAGCAGCTTGCTCAGGAGTTAATTCATCCAATTCAACACCAATTTTTGCCAAGTGCAAACGGGCAACTTTCTCATCAAGGTGCTTAGGAAGAACATAAACCTTGTTTTCGTAAGCAGCACCGTTAGTCCAAAGTTCTAATTGAGCTAAAGTTTGGTTACTGAAAGAGTTACTCATTACAAAACTTGGGTGACCAGTGGCACAACCAAGGTTTACCAAACGGCCTTCTGCCAAAATGATTACATCTTTACCTTCAATGTTGTATAAATCAACCTGTGGTTTGATAGTATCTTTTGTATCGCCATAGTTTGCATTCAACCAAGCCATATCAATTTCAATATCAAAGTGACCGATGTTACAAACAATCGCCTTGTCTTTCATGGCACGGAAATGTTTTTCAGTAATCAAATCGCGACAACCAGAAGCAGTAACAATAATGTCTGCTTCGGCAACAGCCTTAATCATTGGTTTCACTTCAAAACCATCCATTGCAGCTTGCAAAGCACAGATTGGATCAATTTCAGTAACAATAACGCGGCAACCAGCACCAGCCAACGAAGCTGCAGAACCTTTACCTACATCGCCATAACTACCAACAACAGCTACTTTACCAGCCATCATCACATCAGTTGCACGACGAATAGAATCTACCAAACTTTCTTTACAACCGTATTTGTTGTCGAATTTAGATTTGGTAACAGAATCGTTTACATTGATGGCAGGGATTGGTAAAGTACCTTTCGCCACACGCTCGTATAAACGGTGAACACCTGTAGTTGTTTCTTCGCTAAGACCCTTGATGTTAGCAATCAACTCAGGATAAGTATCAAAAACCATATTGGTCAAATCGCCACCATCATCCAAAATCATGTTCAACG
>JANYEU010000160.1 GCA_025362915.1 Chitinophagaceae bacterium
ATGGATGGAAATCACAGCTCTAGTTGATAGCATAAACTTAGCAACATTGGATACCCTTCAATCTCCAACAAATAGTAGAATGGTTGATGGGGCAGGTTATGCTCAAATAATTATCACAAAAAAGAATAAACAATATAAAACCGGGTACTTTGATGATGGAAAACCTATGATAGCTCTTAAATCTTTGTATAAACAAATTATGTCGCTGATTGAACAGTAAAAGATTATGGTGTTGATTTGGAAGAGTAAATTAAGGTACTCACAGCGAATAACACTCTTTAAAAATCAATAAAAAGTAATTTACTCCTTCTCAGTGGTGATGGGTTGCCGTTTAAGGAAGGTTTCGCTTTGAGCGTAGCCTTCCTTTGGTAAAACCCTTACTGTATATGGCTTTGGTGGAATCTTGATTGTTGCTTTTGTAGCCAAAACCAACCAAATTGGCTACAAAAGAGGCATTTCCTTGCTTGGTTCCGTCGTTCCCTTGCTTGAATGAACGTTAGAACCAAGCGAGGAAATGCTAAAACCAAGCAAGTGAACGACGGAACCAAGCAAGTGAGAGCTGAAACCAAGCGAGGAAAAGTTAGAACCAAGTGAGGAAATGCTGGAACCAAGCAAGGGAATGGCAGAACCAAGCAAGGGAATAAGAATAGAAAGGCAGATTACTGTATAAAATCAATCCCTTACATCCAAAAGGAACTCCTTACAGCTAGTATATTCATTCTAACTACTTTCTCAATCCACATTTATAAATACATTTGTGGCAAATGATAACAACATGATACAACCTATCTATCCATGCCTTTGGTTTGATGGCAATGCCAAAGAAGCAGCTACATTTTACTGTTCCATCTTTAAGCCTTCTAAAATTACAGCCGATACACCAATGGTGGTAAAGTTTGAATTGAATGGAAAACCCTTTATGGGATTGAATGGTGGCCCTTACTTTACATTTAACGAAGCAGTTTCGTTTGTTGTAGAATGTGAAACACAAGAAGAAATAGATACTTTATGGGAAGGACTGTTGGCAGGTGGTGGCAAAGAAAGCCAATGTGGATGGCTGAAAGATAAATACGGCGTTAGCTGGCAGATAGTGCCAACCATACTTAGCAAACTGATGCAGGATCCAGAGAAAGCGCCAAAGGTTATGAAAGCATTTATGGCAATGGTGAAGTTTGACATACAGAAACTACTTGACGCATAGTCTAGTCGAAAGTTGAGAGTCGAAAGTCAAAAGTTTGGCGTTCCATACTTGCGATTGCCGTTTCTTTCGACTCTTAACTTTCGCCTTTCGACTTTCGACTTTTAAATTAAAATATATGCCCTTAGACACTGTGATATTTGACATTGATGGATTACTGATAGATAGCGAACCCCTCTGGAACGAGGCCGCAACCGAAGTTTTTAAACAGTATGGCATCACCCTTACCGAGCAACAATATGTTACCACAACCGGGTTGCGGACAAAGGAATTTGTGGATCAATGGTTTGGTTATTTTGGTATCTCGAAGGAAAGGGCGGCAGAAGCAGAACGCCAGATAATTGCATCCGTATTAAAAAAGATAGAAGAAAGGGGTAGCGTGATGAAAGGCGTGCAGCACATATTCAACTTCTTTCATGATAAAGGATTTAAGATTGGACTGGCCACCTCCTCTCCGCAGGAACTGATAGATTTTGTAGTAAAGATGTTAGGTATTGAAGAAGTGATAAACGCGACTGCATCTGCGCAGGAATTACCTTATGGAAAGCCTCACCCGCAGGTGTATCTTGATTGCGCAGCAAAGTTGGGTTCTGAACCAACGTCCTGTATATGCTTCGAAGATTCTTTCAATGGAATGATTGCCGCAAAAGCTGCAAGAATGAAGTGTGTTGTAATACCGAATCATGCGTTATTAAAAGAAGAAAGATGGTCTGCCGCAGACTTAAAGTTATCATCCCTACAAAACTTTGGCGACTTGCACTTTGGGGTGTTATCAGCCTAATAACAGTTTCAAGTTACTGGTTACAGGTTTCTAGTACTTG
>JANYEU010000171.1 GCA_025362915.1 Chitinophagaceae bacterium
AAGAAGGAATAGAACCACTTAATTGGTTATACGCCAAAATCAAATCTGTTAAATTGGTTAAGTTCCCTAATGAATAAGGAATAGCACCACTTAATTGGTTAACACTTAAATCCAAATATGTTAAATTGGCTAGGTTTCCTAATGAGGGAGGAATCGAATCACTTACTTGATTAGCTTTTAAAATAAAATATCTTAGATTGGCAAGATTTCCTAGTGAAGAAGGAATAGAATCACTTAATTGATTATACTGTGAATCTAAATGTATTAAGTTCGTTAAGTTTCCTAGTGAAGATGGGATAGAACCAATTAACTGATTATATTGTAGGTCAAGATAATTTAAGTTAGTTAAATTCCCTATTGAAGAAGGAATAGTCCCACTTGAAAATTGATTAGTCCCTAAATCCAAATGTATTAGGTTGGTCAAATATCCAATTGAAGATGGAATGAACCCACTTAATGCAGCACCACTCAAACTGATAGCTGTTACCCTTCCTCCGATCACCGTTACCCCATACCAAGTACTTACAGGAGCCCTTGTTAGCCAGTTCGAGTTATTGCCATTTATCCAGTTTGATCCACCAGTACTATCATAAAAATTACCAATGCAAGGCTGTCTTGTGTGTTTACCTGTGCCTTCAGGGTTGGCATCATGATAAAAGATAGAAAGATGGCAATAAGTATGTATATAGGAAACTTCATATTGTGGGCTCATTATAAGGAATAAGCAATAGCGATTGCGATGATAGTCAATTTTTGATACTTAAGCTAATATAGTGAGTACATGGTGAAACGAAGGAGGTTCACATGGCAAACCAAGTACACACAGGTTGCAAAGCAATGATTGTGTGTTGGCAATAATAGTATTAATTAATTAATTAATACCCAGCTTTTTCAATGTATTCAATTTTTCAGACAAGGTATTTGACTTCTTGGACAAGGTATTTTGGATAGAAAATATAATTCCAAGACCGATAATCTTACAAGTTCCTACAATTGATCATCAAAATGATACGATTTAAGTTCTAATTCATACGAAAAAAAGGGCAGTTTGGAAGTGTTACCTTCCAAACTGCCCTTTTCTCTTCTTCTTTACCCCCAACTTTACACTAACATCTATCCACTTACCACTTACGCCTATATTTGCCGCTCAAAAAAATGACAAGTTGTCTTTATTCAACTTGTAGCATTTTATTTGAAAAGCGTTTACACCAGTTAAAACAGATTAGATATTGTATGCTTAAATTTATAAGTAAGTTATTAGGGGGCAATAAAAGTGAGAAGGATGTGGCAGAAATTAAGCCACTTGTAGTGAAGATAAACCAACACTATCAACAATACCAAAGCCTTACAAACGATGAATTGAGAAGTAAGACTGCCGATTTCAAGGCACGTATCAAGACGCATCTGCAAGAGATAGACACTGAAATAGAAGCCAAACAAACAGAAGCCGATGAGCTTCCTGCATCTGAAATACATGTAAAAGATGCCATCTATCAGGACGTTGACAAGCTAAAAAAAGAGCGTGACAAACAGATTGAAGAGGTATTGAAAGATATTCTCCCAGAAGCTTTTGCGGTGATAAAAGAAACAGCACGGAGGTTTAAGGATAATGAATCATTAGAGTCTTCGGCTACTGATTTGGATAGGGAATTGGCCGTTAAAAAGGATTATATAACCATACAGGGAGATACTTGTGTATTTAAAAACACTTGGACTGCCGGCGGTGGAAAGGTAACCTGGAACATGGTGCATTATGATGTGCAGTTGATAGGCGGCGCGGTATTGCACAGTGGAAAGATTGCCGAAATGGCAACGGGTGAGGGTAAAACCTTGGTGAGTACCTTGCCTGCTTACTTAAATGCATTATCTGGCGAAGGCGTACACATTGTAACGGTGAATGACTATCTGGCCAAACGTGATAGTGAATGGAATGGTACTTTGTTTGAATGGCTGGGATTGACTGTTGATTGTATTGATAAGCACCAACCCAACACTCCTGAACGTAGGAAAGCCTATCTGGCAGACATTACCTACGGAACAAATAATGAATTTGGATTTGATTATCTACGCGATAACATGGTGCATAATCCTGACGAAATGGTGCAACGCAAACACCATTTTGCCATGGTGGATGAGGTGGATAGTGTATTGATTGATGATGCGAGAACGCCATTAATTATCAGTGGACCAATTGGCAGACAGGATAACCTGGAGCAGTTCTACGAATTGAAACCACGCATTGAACAGCTGGTTGATGCACAAAAACGTGCGGTGAATGGTTTTCTTCAAGAAGCAAAAAGGAAAATAGCCGAAGGTAATGATGACCCTAAAGATGGCGGTTTGGCCTTGTTTAGGGCGCACCGTGGTTTGCCAAAGAGCAGTGCTACCATAAAATATTTGAGCGAACCGGGTATGCGTGTAAAAATGCAAAAGGCGGAGAACTATTATTTGGCTGATCAATCTCGCGAGATGCCGATTGCTGATAGGGAATTATATTTTTATATTGATGAAAAGAATAACTCTGTTGAATTGACCGATAAGGGTATCTCATTAATCACCAAGGCAGGAGAAGACCCACAGTTCTTTATCATTCCAGACATTAGTGTAGGATTGAATGAAGTTGAAAAAAGCAGTTTACCTCCTGATGAAAAGCTACGCCAAAAGGAAACTATCATCAATGATTATTCTGTAAAGGCAGACCGTATCCATACCGTTCAGCAGTTATTGAAAGCCTATACCCTATTTGATAAGGATGTGGAGTATGTGGTAATGGATGGCGCGGTAAAGATTGTGGATGAACAGACTGGTCGTATCCTTGATGGCCGTCGATATAGCGATGGTTTGCATCAGGCAATAGAAGCAAAAGAAAATGTAACTATTGAAGCAACCACACAAACTTATGCAACGGTAACCTTGCAGAACTACTTCCGTATGTACCACAAATTGTGTGGTATGACGGGTACTGCCGAAACAGAAGCAGGTGAGTTTTGGGATATTTATAAGTTGGATGTGGTTACCATCCCTACCAACATTACCGCCATCAGGATAGATGAACAGGATTTGGTGTATAAGACCAAGCGTGAAAAGTTTGGTGCGGTGATAGAAGAAGTAAGCAAGCTACGAGAAGCTGGAAGACCGGTATTGGTAGGTACAACTTCGGTGGAAGTGAGTGAATTGTTGAGCAGAATGCTTCGCCAAAAACAAATTCCTCACAATGTATTGAATGCAAAACAACATGCTCGTGAAGCACAGGTGGTGGCAGAAGCTGGTTTGGCTGGTGCAATCACCATTGCCACCAACATGGCGGGTCGTGGTACGGATATCAAGCTAGGACCAGGCGTAAAAGAAGCAGGTGGTTTGGCCATTGTGGGTACTGAACGTCACGAAAGCCGCCGTGTGGATAGGCAGCTACGTGGTCGCTCCGGTCGTCAGGGAGATCCGGGTTCTACCATGTTCTTCGTTAGTTTGGAAGATGACTTGATGCGTATGTTTGGTAGCGAACGTATTGCCAAGGTGATGGACTTTGCTGGCTATAAGGAAGGTGAGGTTATCCAACATCCGATGATTACCAAGAGCATTGAACGTGCACAAAAGAAAGTGGAAGAGAATAACTTTGGGATAAGAAAGCGTTTGTTGGAGTACGATGATGTAATGAACAAACAACGTACCGTTATCTATACCAAGCGTAACCACGCCTTATTTGGCGAAAGGCTTGCACTTGATTTGGATAATGCCTTCTATTCTGTTGCAGAAGGATTGGTTGGCTCTTATAAGGATTTAAGTGATTATGAAGGGTTCAAATTGGCAACAATTGTAAACTTTGCCATAGAAACAGAAATTACCCAGGCAGAGTTTGAAAGAAGTAATGAACAAGTATTGGCAGAGCAATTGTATCAGGAAGCGATGGATAATTACCAACGCAAGAAGGATGAGATAGCAGAACGTGCCATTCCGGTATTTAAAGATATCCGCAAGGACCAAGGAAACCATGTAGAGAATGTAGTAGTTCCATTTACCGATGGCAAGCGTTTCTTGCAGGTGTTGGCCAACTTAGATAAAACGGTTGAATCTGAAGGGTTCGAGATGTTGAATAGCTTGGAAAAGACCGTTACCCTCAACTTTATTGATGATGAATGGAAGGAACACCTTAGGGCAATGGACGATTTGAAACAGAGTGTACAAACGGCCACTTACGAGCAAAAAGACCCATTGGTTATCTATAAGGTAGAAGCGTTTAACCTGTTTAAAAACATGGATGGCGTGGTTAACACCAATATTGTAGAGTTTTTATCTCATGCCAGCATCCCTTCAGAAAATGAAGGAAAGGTTAAGGAAGGGCATAAAGAAAAGACCGACCTCAGCAAACTAAAAACCCGCAAGCAAGACGTG
>JANYEU010000207.1 GCA_025362915.1 Chitinophagaceae bacterium
TAGCTGGGAAGACCAACAAGGGCAAAAATCTGGGCGAGCGGAGTACCAATCTTGTACGGTATTATACAAAAAGAGCTGACTTTGATAAATAATAATGTATGGCATAGGTTGGTTGCCTTATTTTTGATGTTGCCTTATTGATTGTTGTTGGTGAGGAACACACAACAACGGCGGAGTGCGGAACACCAACAAGGGCAAAAAAATCAATCCAAACGAGCAGGAGTTAAATAAGAAGGTTGATTTAAGAAAAAATGTAGATGGAAGGATTTTTAACCATTGTTTGCTTACAATAGAAAATGATACTGCCATATTAAAGAATAAGGATACAAACAATGTGATTGGTGTTTTTTCATTGCATCATTTTTATTTTCTTGAACCGAGTTATTAAAAAATATATACTAACATTAAAAACAATAAAAATGAACTTAGAAATTGACAACAATAACATTGAAGGGTCATTTGATAGAATCGCGAAGGAGATTATCACTCAAAAAGCACTTTTTGTAAATGAGAAGGTTTTTAGATTTACTGAAATTGAGTTTTACTATTTTTATAAGGATATTCATACAGATAGTTGCACTCATCCACATTTGAGAAATGAAGGGGAATGGCGGTTACATGAACAAGGATTTGATATTACATTCAAAGGAACAGATATTAGAGATGGTGGTATATTAATTCGTGGAGTATTAGTAGACGGTGAATACATTAATGGACCAATCAAAACGTTGGGTGCTATTCTACAAGCATTTGGAAAGGTGACTGAAAAAACTTCATTTATCATCAAAGATGCGGAACCTAGAGACGTAAAAATAATTAAAACATTCAGACATAACCTTAATGAAAAGGAATCTCCAAATTTCTTTGGTAAACATTACAGATTTTTATGTGATTTTAATGACTTAAAAATAAAAAAAGCGGAGAAAGTGCTTATAAATAAAAATCATTCACAATTATTATGATAACAGATTCTCAAACAAACCTACTCTGGCTTGCAGGATGCCTACCTACAAAACAAGAAAAGTTTTTTAACCTATTCATTAAAATACTTAATGGTCTCAATATCCCTTTTGGGTTATTGTAGCATACAAAAGATATATGGGCGGTGGATTATATGTCTATACAAATAGCTGCCGACAAGTTTGTTCAGTTTAATTATGCCCCAGATTATCTGCAAACGATAGCATTGCGAAAAACCATTTCGGATGTGGATGCTATCTTTAACACCATTAACCTGCATCCCAAGAAATGTAATTTAAAGGTTGATGGGGGAAATGTAATCAGGTCATCAAATAAAGTTTTGATGACCGAAAAAGTCTTTAAAGAAAATAAGCACCTCAGTAAAATGGAAGTTATCAAACAACTGAAAGAAGCCTTTGAAATAGAGAACCTCTTTTTTGTTCCTTATGAAAAGGATGATATTATAGGACATATAGACGGGATGGTTCGATTTATAGATGACAACACGGTTTTGATAAACGACTATTCTTTTGACAAATCTGATTTTCCAAAAGCACTGAAAACTTCCTTGCGTAATGCTGGGTTGGAATGGAAAGAACTGCCTTACAATCCAGTTCCTGATATTAAATCCCATAGTGCAAGAGGGTTTTATATCAATTACTTACAAATGAGTCAGGGTATAATAATGCCTACTTTCAAAAGTACTTATGATGATAGAGCCTATAAAATTTTGCATGAAATTTATAAAGGACAAACAATAGCTACCGTTGATAGTAGGGAAGTGGCAGAAAAGGGTGGCGTGCTAAATTGTATTACTTGGAATGTTTTTAAATGAATGTGAACCTATAAACATCCCCAGCTAGTCCACGCCACTCGCTAAAATCTATATGGGCTGGCGCATCGCTTGCAGTCTGCCTTCGCTAAAGTTCACTCTCAACTAGTCGGGGAGTCTTGCTGAATGATGATGTTAGCGTAACTCATCTCCAACGTAGGATAAAGGAGATTTCTAATAAACTAACCACTAACAACTAATCACTCACAACTATTTATCGTCTTTCCATCTCCATAAATGTAGGCAGGCATAGCTGCGGTAGGGTTTCCAAGGTTCGGAGAGTTCCAGCATCTTTGCTTTTAGTAATTTTTTATTGGCAATATCTAGGTTAAATAGTTTTTCCATTCCTTGCTGAATACCCAAATCGTCCAAAGCAAAAACATCTTCCCTTCCCAAAGAAAACATTAGTAACATCTCCACCGTCCATTGCCCAACGCCTTTTATTTGTACCAATAGGGCTATAATTTCTTCGTTGCCCATTGCCAATAGTTTGGTATCGGTAATGTTATGCTCAATGCAAAAGGCAGCCAAATTTTGTATGTATCGCACTTTATTATTGCTCAATCCTATGCTGCGCAATGTATCAAAAGGGGTATCCAAAACTTGCTGCGATGTTGGTTCGTCTCCGCCATAAATCTCTAAAAAACGTTTAAAGATTACTGCCGCCACTTTGGTGCTAAGTTGCTGGCTCATGATGCTTGCCATTAATTTTATAGGAATGTTTTTATGCAAAACCAACTCATGTACGTCATCGCCAAGTATGGTGGCAAGCTGTTTATCTTTCTGTAAATGGGCTATGTAGTTCATTTAAATCATTCAATCATTACAATAACTTCATCCCCTTATCCAGAAAACTACTGTAGATGGCTGAGTAAACCGCACTATAGGTAGCTTCTGTAGTGGTAATGCTATTGCACCAAAAATAGACCTTGATGGTTTCTGATGTTGGGGTAATGGTGGTTACCAATATCTGTGGTTCTTTCTTTTGCAGCACATTCTTATTGGCAAAAAGTACTTTCCTACAGATGGCATCAACATCTTCTACATTACATGGGTTTTCGATGGTAAAGACGAGGCTTAGGCGTACATTGGAGTTGGTAAGTGTCCAGTTAATGATATTGCGCGATACCACATCGCCGTTGGGTATTATTATTTCTGCGCCATCATCGGTAATCAATTTACTGGTCCGGATGCCAATTTCTTTCACCCTTCCTTTCTGGTCGCTTATCTGCACCACATCACCAATATGTAATGTCCTATCAAAAATAAGGATGATACCCGATACAAAATTGTTTACAATATTCTGTAATCCCAAGCCAATACCAACACTCAATGCTCCCAAAATGATGGTTATCTTATCTATTGGCAAGCCCGAAGCAGCTACCGCCAATAAAAATCCGCCTATCAATACAACCAGCCTCGTTACTAATAAACGGGAGCGGCCCTCCCTGTCTTCAACTACCATATCCTCTCCTAAATCGCCAAAGAAATAAGAGATATATTTCTGCAAAAAGTTGGCAACCCAAACAATCAATACAAATAAAAGGATGCCGCCAATGGTGTAAGTGAAGCTGCCTACGGTGTGTACCTCATTTAGCATAACGGATGACCAATCGTTCAAAATATCCAATACATTTATGTTGTCTGCAAACACAATCAGCCATAAAGCCCCTGCAATCACGGCAGTTAGTTTAAATGTACCCCTAGCAATTGAAGCGTATTCAAAGTTTTCTGGATACTTTTTTCGTAAGCGACTTGCTTGTATTTGTAACAACACCGCTTCTCTTGTTAAATGCGAAAGAATGGTTAACGATACCGCCTGTGCAAATCCATAGGCACTTGTGGCATAAGCTATTTGTGAAATGGTTACACGCCCAAATAGGTTGCAAAAAACAGCAAAGAGATTTAATGCGATATAGAAAATTCCTACCCAGAAGATGGCCTTGTGTTCAAATACTTTTTCTTTTAATATCCACAAGGAGGCAAGGCCAAATAGCACCGAAGCAATGTTTACCACAAACATATAATTGCGTTCCTGATAAATGGGAAGCCCCATAAACCGCATGATGGGATGGGTAAGAAAAAGCAAAAAGAATACACACCACAGCAAAAGAACCGTGCGTGGCAGCCGTTTGATGAAGAAAAATGTAAGTACTAGATTGGTAATTATTCCAGCCGTTTCGGTATAGATGGTAGGTGCGGCCAAATCAAACAGGGGAATCAACGAAACAACAAATATCATGGAACCCCAAAGCGGATATGGATTGATATATTTAAAATTGAACTTAGCGAGTGCATCTAGTTTGCGAAGTTTTTTTAGGCTTAGATAATTGTAAAATACCCAGCCAAAAAAGACAATTCCGAAGATGAATGGTAATGAACGGTTGCTTTTTGTGTTTTCGAAATAATAATCTGCAATCTTTTTCTCCAATGCCAACCGCTGTTCAATACTTGCATAATCTTTGGCTAGCCTGGCCTTATTTATCGGCTCCCACAAATACCTCCGCTCTTTCCCAAAAGCATTTACGCTAGTCTTTTCTATCAAGTCATCAATTTCGGATGACATTTCTGTTACCTCGAAAGTATTACTGGAAGCTTTTTCCTTTAGGTTTTTTATCTGTGCAGATGTTGCGCCAACAAGGCTATCGGTTTCCTTCCACTTGTCTTTTATTTGAAGTAATTGTGGTGTAAAAGTTCTGCGTAGTTCGGCACTTTTATAAATCTTTAGAATGATGGTATCCTTCCTGAAAGCATATAATTCTTTTTTCAGATTATCCAACCGGGTTTCATAATCCATCAAATCATCCAGATAATCATTTTTTACCTTGTCCTGCAAACCATCCAGCAATCGATTATATGTTTGAAGGCTTTTTAAGCTTACCGTCCGCACATCGGCATTAGACAAACGTGTCTTGATGAGATAAAGAAGCGAATCATCATCATTTAGTTCGTCTTCTATGTCGCCAATGTTATCAAATCCGCTAATTACACCTGGCACTTTATTCTGCGCTCCTAGAAGTTTTTCCAATTCAGATAAATAATCCCCTTTGGAAAGAATGTTGGTATCTGATAATAAGGCAGAATCTATCTTTTGTCTAACTATTACTTTTAATGATGAATCCTGTGCAGAAGAGGATTGACCAGTAATTAAAAGAGAAGATATGATTATAAGAAGAAAACCAAACCTATGATATGCTAACGTCCTTTTGAATGACATACAAATTATTTTAGTTCAATATTACGCCATCTCCAATATAATACCTTAGGAATAGCTCAATACTTCCTTTTTTTAACCTAATTGCCACAATAAACCTCTTCGGCGCCAAAGTTATTTATCCCCAAAAGCCTATCTGCAAAATTGCAAAAACTATCTCCAACGCCTTAAAAGTGATGAGTGTAATTAGTCGGACGAAGGATATATTACTTGTGGCTTTGAATACTACGTACAGCTTAGCAGATTAATTGAGCAATTTTAAAAAGAAGTCCTATCCATTATCAACCATTCTTCACATCAATCAATATCTTGATAAATTCAGACGGGTTTTCGCTCCAGTCTTTCAATGCCTCCCCTGCCTGTTCCATCGGATAAATCTTGGTGATTAATTGATTGGCGTCAATTGTTTTGTCCTCAAGTATCTGAACAACGGACCTAAACTCAAATTGTGCATTACGGCTACCACAAATGGTTAATTCCTTCTTTACAAAAAGACTCGTGTTAAACAGGATGTCGCTTTTGGCATAGCCAATATAAACTACACGGCCTGCAAAAGCGGCAGCCTCTATCGCAGTGGTATAAGTGGCAGGCACCCCAACAGCTTCTATACAAACATTTGCGCCCTCGCCATTGGTTATTTCCCTCACACGTGTAAGTACATCGGTTGTCTTTGCATTGATGGATGCTTTACGCCAAAAGATTTTACCAATTCCAGCTTTTTATCATTAAGGTCAACGGCAATAACGGTAGCCCCCTTACGGATGCTTGCCAATATTGCCTCAATGCAAATCATGCCACAACCAAAAATTAATACCGTATCTACTTCGGTAACACTGCCCCTATTGGCTGCATGGTAGCCAACACTTAATGGCTCCACCAAAGCAAATTCCTTTTCGGTAAGAATGGTACTCTTTATAAGTTTGCTGTGGTG
>JANYEU010000228.1 GCA_025362915.1 Chitinophagaceae bacterium
GTTGTACAAAATCGGCCTTTTGCCAGCATCGTACAACTGAATGAACCCTTGCCCAGTGAATGGAAGAAGTCCTGAATCTCAACACTCAAGCTACGTTTTAAAATATTGAGTATAAAACCAGCCAGAAGAGGAAGGGGCAACTTACGGGTTCGTATAAAATTGTTCGCAGAACCTGTAACCTGCTTTCGCAAGGCGGCATCAGAAAGCACCTTGTTCAGAAAGCCTTTTAATGCCTCTATTGTCTTTAGATTTAATTTAATGATAGAGCTACTACATGAAATTGCCATAAAATGTTGTTACTACTCTAACTCATTTTATAGGGTATTTATTTCCTTAACTTAATGACATTGCTCTAATGGGGTTGGGGTAAGTACGAAGCCTGCCGGCTAGAGGCAAAAAACTTAATTATTACGTTATTTCAACCCATTTAACCCTCCCCAAAAATAAAATCGGGTTCTCCTAAAAGTTTTGGGTAAAGGGTAGCCAGTAGGGTTCAAATTTTCCCTATCAACAAGTACTCATATTCTCCGGTTGATACTTCTCATTGTTATGCAATCTCTGTTGGACGCTATATTAGTGCAGTAAAATTTCCTGTAACACTAGGCGCATTTGTGGCAACAGCGAAAAAACAAGACAGTGGCTTTGAGTTGAACGACGGCATCTGAATTAAACACAACTAGTTTTAATATACAAAATGATGTCTATGGTATAAACTTTATACAATAGGTCTGCATGCTGCTATTGGATGTAGTTAGTATTATACAGACTATTTACCAGCAGAGGGGATAAATTATTATTGTTTACAGATGGTAGATAACGATGGAGCAAATAGTTATAGTAAGATACTTACAGCCCAATTTACAGATGATGCGTTAACTTAAAAGTTTATCCAAACTCTGCAAAAAATATATTTGGGCATAGTTATATTAATTAGCTTGGAGGTGCTAGATAAGGTAGGATGATTATAGCCCAATTAACAAGTAACGATACCAATCCCTAAGATTAATATAAATAGCTTGACAAATGGTATTTATTATGCTCGTGTTAAAACAACCGATAGAAAAATTAGCATAATTGCCTATGTTAAAAAATAGTGACTAAATCTCTCGAGAAATAAAAATGTTAAAGAATTTACCTGTGTAAGCAGGATTTTAGCTTTCTTTACCGAATTAATTTGTAACTGGGACTCAAATATGTAACATTTGCGACGAATTTATTAAACTTATACAATAAGTTGTTGTCAACAGGCAGCATTTAATTAACACAAATCATCTAACGGTTAAACTTGAAAAATATGAAACTCAGATTTCTACTTACGCTTGCCATTACATCTTTTTGTTTTTTTAGCTTTGGGCAAACAAAGTTGTATTTTGTAAATGGAACTACCCAAACAGTCAGTGTCTGTCAAAACTCGTCAAACTTTGTTCTAGACAATTATATGGTCACTTTTGACAATACAACGGGTAACCTCCTCACTTATTCAATTAAAAATATTCCGACACATGGAACACTCCATGGTTTTCCAGGTTCTGGAGGATCTAACGGCGGTGTTTTTTCGCCTAATGGGTTTTATTATACTCCCACTGTAAGTTTTAGTGGTACAGATGCCTTTACCATACAGGTAACAGATGGCTCTACTACTGCTACAACAAAGTTTACAGTAACCATAAATCCTCTCCCTACTGTTGCGGCTATTACTGGCAATACAGTTTCCTGCGGTTCAGGAACAAGTAATTTATCCGATGCTACGAATAATGGTATATGGAGTAGTGATAACACTGTTGTTTGTACAGTTGATAGTTTAACGGGGGTCGTTACTCCTGGTACTGCTGGTACTGCAAATATTGGCTACACGGTTACCAATACTGTGACAGGGTGTTCAAATACTGCAACAACTACATTTATTGTTAGTGGAGCACCTGTTGTAAATAATATTGGTGTGAATGGAGGTACAACAATTTGTGCTGGATCTACTACTACTTATACTGATGCAACACCTGCACCTTCTGGTGGAAGTGCATATTGGAAAAGCTCTAACCCTCTTTTCGCAGCCATAGATAGCATTACTGGAGTAATTAAAGGAATATCTGCTGGAATTTCAACTATTAGTTATGTGGTTACAAATATGTATGGATGTAGCAGAACTGTAACTAGAAACGTAACTGTTACTGCAGCTCCTGTTGCGGACAGTATTGCGTACACTACTAATCAAGTCTGCGTAGGGTCTAATATTACTATAACTAATTCTACTCCAAATGGTGCAGGAATAACACGGACCTGGACTTCAAGTAATGGAAATGCCACCCTTTTTGGTTTTGGTGGTGTTGGAACTAGAATTTTAGTCGGTGCAACCGCAGGAACTGATTCTATCTTTTTTAATGTTACAAGTGGTGGATGTACTGCTACAGCCTCTTTGTTGGTAACCATAAATCCATTACCACAGATTGGTACTATCAATGGAGGAACATCTGTATGTCAATATAATACTTTACAGTTATCAGATACTACTCCAAAAGGGGTGTGGTCTAGCAGTAGAACTGGTGTTGCCACAATCAGTACTACTGGATTGCTAAATGCGTTAACAGCTGGTAATGCAACTATCACTTATGCAGTTACAAGTGCTGCGGGATGCTCTAATAATACAACTTCTGTCGTAACTGTAAGTACAGGTGCTGCTGTTGGTCCTATTAGTGGTGCCAACAGTCTTTGCATTGGTTCTTCTACGCAATTGTCAGACAACACCATTGGTGGCACATGGTCTACTAGTAATAGTAAGGTAGCCACCATTGATAATACTGGGCAATTAACCGGAAAGGCTACTGGTAATGATACAGTCTACTATACGTACACCAATTCTGGTGGTTGTACAGCAGTTGCTTCATTCCCAGTTTCAGTTGCGGCAAGTGTGGT
The DNA here is from genome assembly GCA_025362915.1 of Chitinophagaceae bacterium. Classification (GTDB taxonomy): domain Bacteria; phylum Bacteroidota; class Bacteroidia; order Chitinophagales; family Chitinophagaceae; genus Parasediminibacterium. The sequence continues at coordinate 2,911 of JANYEU010000228.1, forward strand.
TGTAGCGCCAATATCAGGTGCTTCAAGCATTTGTTTAAATAATACTACACAATTAACTGATGCATCTGTGGATCCATCCGCTTTTTGGAAAAGTAGTGATCAAACCATTGCTGTGGTTGACAATAGTGGAAATATAACAACAATACAGGCTGGTGTTGTTACAATAAGCTATACAATTGGTAGTGGAAGCTGTACAGGTTCTGCACTTAAGAACTTTATAGTTTATGATTTGCCAAAAGTGGATGTTAACAATGTACAGAGTACATCAATGTGTACAGGAAATACATTGCAACTAACCAACGATAGTACAGGTGGTGTTTGGAGTGCTGCTGGCTCAAGTGCTAGTGTAGATTCTTCGGGTTTTGTTACAGCTGTAAGTGCAGGAAGTTCACAAATTTTTTATAGTATTACAGATAAACACGGTTGTTATAATTCAGCAGCTACCCAAATAGCTGTAAATGCTGCACCTGCTGCATTTACATTATCTGGTTCTACTTCAACCTGTGTGAATGGTGTAATTACATATACTACCACAATACCGGTTTCTGAAACTGGTATATGGGCAACAAGTAATGACAACGTTGCACATCTTATCAATACAACTAATGCCCTTAGCAAAAGTGTACTTGCCAAGGGAGTTGGAACAGCATCTATTTATTGTACCGTAAATAATGGTCAATGTACAAGAACTGACACCTTGGTGTTAACTGTTTCAAAAGCCTTGGTAATGACACCTATAGTAGGGTTGGATAACATTTGTATGGGAAGCACGCCAATTTTTGCTGATTCTACCAGCAATGGTACTATCACTTGGTCTGTTACCAGTGGTACCGGTAGTGCATCTATATCTGGGGCGGCTAATGCTGCAACGGTTGTTATTTCTCCTGTTACTACAGGAACAATAATACTTAACTATGCCATTAATGAAGGAGTTGGTTGTACTGGTAGCGTTAAGGATACTGTGGTTATCAATCCATTGCCAATTGTTGGTACAATTAGTGGGCCTAATACCGTTTGTGCAGGTGCTACTATCACACTTGCAGATACAACCAAAGGTGGTGTTTGGAAGAGTAGTAACACTGCCTTTGCACTAGTAGATGCATCAACAGGAATTGTTACAGGTATAAATGGCACACGTGCTGGCGGCGGCGGCGGTGGTAATGCTCTTAATATTACCTACACTTATACTAGCCCGGCTGGATGTACAGCGAGTGCTGCAGCTTATAGAGTTACAGTAAATGCAAGCCCTACACGAGGAGTAACAACAGGAGTGGCATCGCTATGCGCAGGTAATTCTTCTTTGTTTAAGAATTCAGTTACAGGAGGAACATGGTCAAGTGATAATACAACTGTTGCAACAGTTGATGCTACTGGTTTGGTATTGGCTTTAAAGGCAGGTACAGCTATAATTCAATATACAATACCAAGTCCGTTTGGTTGCCCAGCTGTTGTTAATAGTGGTCTAACCGTAGCTCCTTTACCTAAAGTTGTTGCATCGAAAGGAGACAGTGTACTTTGTGTTGGTCAAAATACCCAACTATACAATACTTCTACTATTCCTAATAATGGATCTGCGGTTTGGAGTTCTAGCGACCCAACAGTAGTTTCAGTTAATTCAACTGGTTTGGTTACAGCAGTTGGTGCTGGTACCGCTTCAATCTATTACACTGTTACAAACCCTAGAGTAGGCGTATCAACATGTAGTTCTGTCGCAACAACTAACTTTACAGTAAATGCAAACCCAATTGTTCCATCAATTGCTGGTAGTGGTAGTACAATATGTGTAGGTAATACATTGGTGTTAAGCGATGCTACAAGTGGAGGTACTTGGGGCGTGAATGATACAACAATAGCAACAATATCGCCTACAATAGGTCTTGTAACTGGAGTAGGTACAAATGGTGGTAACATCATATTTACTTATACTGTGGATAATGGTACTACAGGTTGTAACACTACAGTATTTGGTAATGGTACTATTATCGCTTTACCAGTAATTGCGCCGATAGTAGGAAATAGTACTATTTGTGAAGGTCAGCCATCACAATTAACTGATGTAACTACTCAAGGTATTTGGACTAGTTCTGTTCCAAGCGTTGCTAAGGTAAGTTCAACCGGATTGGTTACACCTATCGCTCCAGGAACATCAGTAATTAGTTATACTTACACAAATCCAACTTATGGTTGTGTAAATTCTTCTGTTGATACTGTAACTGTAAACCCAGTACCAGTAGTTGGTCCGGTAACAGGTAATACAACTATATGTTATGGTAGCCAACTAATTGTGGCAGATACATCTGTAACCGGAAGTTGGTCAAGTTCAAACATAAATATAGCAACCATAGATAATACAGGAACAGTT
>JANYEU010000231.1 GCA_025362915.1 Chitinophagaceae bacterium
TGAAAACGGCGAAATCTCTTGCGATAGGGATGTGTCAGTAAACATTAACCTTAAGCATTAGTCAATAAGAAAATTTTATTATGCGAGAAAATATACTCAAACCCTCGGTGGCATTACTGCTATTGATTGCTGCCTTTTTAATGTGTGCCAAAACAGCTTCTGCACAACGGCAGATGGAGTTTTTAAACCGAGGCGTAATTGCCATCAAGCAAACAGATACAAAAGTGTTTATTAGTTGGCGTTTGTTGGGTACGGAAGGTGCTGATGTTGCCTTTAATCTGTATAGGACTACAGGAGGAAAAACAATTAAGCTGAACCAGCAACCCCTATTAAAAGCCACCTGCTTTGTAGATACCTTGGTGGATGCTACAAAGGATAATTCTTATACCGCAAAAGCAATCATCAATAATAAGGAAGAAACTAACAGCAAGCCATTCTTTTTGAAGGCGAATAGTAAACCTTACCTGTCCATTCCTTTGCAAACACCTCCCGGTTATACCCCAAATGATATTTCTGTTGGAGATGTGGATGGTGATGGTGAATATGAAATCATTTTGCACCAAGCAAGTAAAGGCAAGGATAATTCACAAGCAGGCATTACCAATCCGCCCATTTTTCAGTGTTATAAACTAGATGGAACCATGTTATGGCAGATTAACCTAGGCAAAAACATCCGCGAAGGCGCACACTATACACAGTTTATGGTGTACGATTTGGATGGGGATGGCAAGGCAGAGATAGCTATGAAAACTGCCGATGGAACCATTGATGGTGTGGGTAAGGTGATTGGCGATAGCACAAAAGATTATGTAACTAGGGGAGGGGATAGGTCGAAAGAGGGGCGCATATTGGATGGGCCTGAATACTTTACCATTTTTGATGGGCTGACTGGGGCGGCTTTGGCTACTACAGATTATATACCTGGAAGAGGAGATATTGGTGCATGGGGCGGTAAAGGTGGTAATGGTAAAAACGATAGTTATGGCAATAGGGTGGATAGATTTCTGGCTTGCATTGCCTATTTGGATGGGGTGCATCCTAGTGTGGTGATGTGTAGGGGGTATTATGGACGAACAGTTTTGGCTGCTTGGGATTGGCGTGGTGGCAAACTAACTTCCCGTTGGGTGTTTGATAGTAAGGACGGTAATAATCCTTTTTCTGGTCAGGGGTATCATAACCTGTCTGTTGCCGATGTGGATGGCGATGGCAAGGATGAAATTATTTATGGCAGTATGTGTGTGGATCATAACGGCAAGGGATTATACACAACAGGTTTGCGTCATGGTGATGCGGTACATATAACCCACATGGATCCTTCACGACCCGGTATGGAAGTGTTTGGTATTCACGAAATAGAAGACGGTACAAAAGGACCTGGATTTGCCATGTATGATGCTGCTACAGGAAAAATATTATGGCAGGGTGATATAGACAAGGACGTAGGCCGTGGCATGAGTGCTGATATTGACCCCCGCTATCCTGGTTATGAATGTTGGGGCGGTAGCGAAGGATTGCATACGGCCAAGGGTGATACCATTGGTATTGCACCCCGCAGTGACAATTTTAGAATGTGGTGGGATGGAGATTTGCTGACCGAGCTGTTGGATGGTACACGTATAGCCAAATGGGATTATATAAATCACAGACAATTGCCCTTGTTTAATGCCAAAGACTTTGACTGTGTATCGAATAATGGTACCAAGGCGAACCCTGCATTGAGTGCTGACATTTTGGGCGATTGGCGCGAAGAGGTAATCTATCGCACGGCTGATAATAATGAATTACGCATTTTCTCCACAACAATCCCTACCGATTTTAGGTTTTATACAATGATGCACAATCCGCAATACCGCCTAAGTGTGGCATGGCAAAATGTGGGGTATAACCAACCGCCTTATGTTGATTACTTTTTGGGTGATGGTATGAAACAGCCTCCGTTGCCAAATATTACCATTGTTCATGCTAAGAAATAACTATTGAATGCGAAAGACAGTTTTATTATTACTACCCGTTTGTTTGTGTTTACAAATTAATTTGCGGGCGCAGCAAACAGATGCCAATGCACCATTGCACGCGCTACAACCCAATTATACCGTGCCTTATGGTGCGCCCAAAACCGAAGAGGTAAAGAAAGTATTGGATAATATTTACAACTATTTGGATAAGGCTACCCCTGCCCAATTAATCAATAAGCAAACTAATCTGCCAATATCTTTTTCAGAAATTGATAGCAATACCATCTTCAAGCAAGGTGATTATCGGTTGACAAGCTACGAATGGGGCGTTACTTATTCGGGTATGTTGGCCGTTAGTGCGGCAACTAAAGATGAGAAGTTTGCCAATTATACAAAAGCCAGATTGGGGCTTTTGGCGGGTGCTTATCCTAAATGCAAGGTATTGTACGATAAATATGCTTCGCAAACAAATCCCTTACGCACCGTTATTCAGCCTCGTGCATTGGACGATGCCGGTGCAATTTGTGCG
>JANYEU010000326.1 GCA_025362915.1 Chitinophagaceae bacterium
AATTATGATTTTAGTAACGGGAAGCAGTGGATTGGTAGGCAGTCATTTGATTTCTTTTTTGTTGAAAGAAGGAAAGTGTGTCAGGGCTATGTACCATACCAATCATCCCGATATTAATCATCAAAATCTTGAATGGGTTAAAGGCGATATACTGGATGTACTAGAAGTGGAGGAAGCGATGAAAGGCATTACCCATGTGTATCATTGCGCAGCCATTGTTTCTTTTAATCCAAAAGATAAAAACCTACTTTTTAAAACAAATGTAGATGGTACGGCAAACATAGTAAATGCTTGTTTGGATGCTGGTATAGAAAAACTATTGTATGTAAGTTCGGTAGCTGCGCTTGGACGTGTAAGGGAAGATAAGCCAATAGACGAAACCATGACTTGGACTGAAGCAACAGGCAACAGCGTTTATGGCAAAACAAAATACCTTGCCGAAATGGAGGTATGGCGTGGTATAGGAGAAGGATTATCTGCTGTAATAATAAACCCGACCATCATACTGGGAGCCGCTGATTGGAATAAGGGTAGTGCTGGTATTTTTAAATCTGTTTACAATGAATTCCCTTGGTTTACAAACGGAATATCTGGTTTTGTAGATGTGGCAGATGTGGTAAAAGCCATGGCGTTACTAATGGAGAGTAATATAAACTCCGAGAGATTTATTATTAATGGAGAGAATATAAGTTACAAGAATTTGTTTACCACGATCGCCAAGGCATTCGGAAAGAAACCTCCAACCAAACAAGTGACCAAGTTTATTGCAGAAGTAGTATGGCGGGCAGAAGCCATTAAAGGATTTATTTCAGGAAAGAAACCATTACTAACCAAAGAAACCGCCCATACCGCACAATTGAAGGTGCATTTTGATAATAGCAAACTATTAAAGGCTTTGCCATCATTCGATTATACTCCGCTAAACCTTTCTATAAAAAGAATATGCGGGGAAATAAAAGCAATGTATAAACTCTAACAACTACTTTTTTTCTTTACCACCAGGTACACAAGGAAAAAAAACACAAGGCACACCACCTATTTTTATCATACCTAAATCTTTGTGCTCTTGGTGCGGTTCTTTGTGAACATTGTGGTTAAATCATTCTACTTTTTTGCTTCTTCTGCCAAGAATTTTTCTAGTGCGGTTACCATGCTTGGGGCTTGTGGTATGGGTGCCTTAATGCCAATGTTAAGCCCGGCATCGGTTACTGCCTTGCTCGTATTTTCGCCAAAAGCTCCTAGAATGGTTCTGTTTTGTTTGTATTCGGGAAAATTGTCTATTAAACTCTTCAGTCCGCTCGGCGTAAAAAGACAAATAACATCAAACTCAGTTTCTTCCAGTAAAGGCTTTATATCGTTGCTCACACTGCGGTACATAAAGGCTAGACTAAATTCGCAATTATTGGCTTTTAGCCAGTTTACTATCTCATTATCCTGTTGGTTTTCGCTACACACATACAAGAAAGATTGGTTTTCCTTATGCTTATTTATTACGTCAAACAAACTTTTATTGTTGTTATTTGCACCAAAAAATACCTTTCTCTTTCTGTAAAGGATAAATTTTTGCAGATAAAGAGCTACAGATTCCGTAGTACAGAAATATTTTGTTTCCTGATCAATTGGGCGCTTCGTTTCTTCGTGCATCCTGAAGTAATGGTCTATCGCATTACGGCTGGTGAAGATAATACACGGAAATTTGGTCAAATCAATCTTTTGCTTCCTGAATTCTTTTGATGCAATCCCTTCTATCTTAATAAATGGATAAAACACAAGCTCTACGGGGAACTTACGTTGCAGCTCAAAATAAGGGGACTTGTCGCTATCGGGTCTAGCTTGAGAAATGAGTATTTTTTTTGAAATAATATCAACAACAGTTGTGTTCTCGTCTTTCGTAACCATGCTTCTTATCTAAGGTTGTGCTAAACTAAATTCTTGTGGCTATTAAATTGAAAACTGCTTTGAAAATTAGTAACAATGGCAATATCTCAACAGCGCAAAGGTATAGGAAAAAATGCACAGGGTGAAAGCTCAACTCATTTCTAAGAGAGCTCATTGCCACAAAATACCGGTATAATAACACAACCCCTAAAAGAATATAGGTAGCTATTAACCCAATAGCAGCAATATCTCCACCGGTAAAAGATAATACAAACAGAAAAGGCAGCAATATTATCGCAGTAATTTTATTGCTCAAAAACACAACAAATGTGTATGATTCCATGGCTTCCCGCTCATTAAAAACCCATCCAATGAAGTTTAGGAAAACGTATTTAAATAAATAAACCCCTCCCACCAATGCTAATGAATACAATAGTACCTGCCAGAATTTTATATGTATCATTCCCTTGTTATCCAACAAAACCGTTAGGTAAAACGCCAAGCTGGCAATAAAAACAAGATTTAATAGAAGCGATGAAATCTTGCTATTTGTAATTTGCTCTATCGCTTGTTTTTGCCTGTACGATTTTTGAAATAATAACAAAAAGATATTGGCAAAATACCTCGGAAATACCGTTCTTGTTACTGCAACCACCGCAACCAATGCAACTAAAATATAAAACATCAATTCCTTGCCTTCTGCATTTCGCTCCCTTTCCATCAGTGCAACCGACCTTAAATTGATAGGAATAAAGGGCCCGCCAAATATTCCAGCATAGGTACTTGTATCTTTTTTGCCAGCTAACAGTGCAAGACTTCTTTTAACTGAATCCACCCTGATTGAATCTGCTTTC
>JANYEU010000380.1 GCA_025362915.1 Chitinophagaceae bacterium
TTTTATTATTTTATGAGTAGTTGCAAAGAAATAAAACGACACTTAAAAAGAATTAACCGCAAAGAACACGAAGCTATTCCGCAAAGAATACACAAAGGAGTTGTTGATTATATGTAAAGCGTTTGACTTTTAGGGCGCAAGTGAGAGTATAAATGACGTTTATTTAATACTTAACTCCAATTTAATACCTAAGAGAACTACCAACTTCCACTGCACCTGTTCTTGTTGTTACGCCTAGCTTCTTGTAAATGTTAAAACAGTGTACATCAATTGTTCTTTTGCTCGATCCCAATATAGAAGCAATCTCCTTACTGGTCTTGGCAGTTGGTAAAAACCTAAATACAGCTTCTTCTTGCTTTGTAATGTTAAATAGACCCACACTTTGCAGTTCTTCTTTGTGCTGCCTGATTGTTTCTAGCAAGTGTCCATTGCAATACGCTGGATAATGATAGCCCTCCAATATAATGTTGGTTATGGCCTCTTCTAAAATGATTGGTACTGTTTCCTTTTTGCACAGAAAGCCCGCTATGCCAGCATTTAACAACTGTTTTAAAACAGCAAGGTTGCTTATTATGCTGTGTACCAGTACTTTATACTCTGGGTACTCTTTGTGTATTGTGTTGATAAGGGTAAGTGTATTGGTAAAAGGGATATTAATATCCAATACAATAACGCTGGCATCCACCCCTTCTTCAAGTAGTGTCAACAGGCTTTCGCTGCTGTTTGCAGTAGCGGCAATGTGTATGTTGGGGCAACTGCGCAGCAGTTGCTTGTAGAGGTTTATGCCATTGGTTGTGGTATCGCAGATAACAATAGGTATCATGTGTTGAGTAATAAGGTGATAATGATAAATTGAAATTATAGGTTTACTTGAGTCGCTTTTAAGTTCTACAATAATAGTTGTTCTCCGTTACAGAGTCATTTAAAGTGCTAACATACAAATTACTTCATAATAATAGTTGCCTTTTTAAGCCCACTAGGTATATATACCTAGATATATATTATTTCCTAATGTGATTTTTAAACTGAAACTAAGTAAATATACTTAGTTATTATAGGATGCCATAATATGTTTTTCTAGGTATATATACCTATTTTTTTGTCTGTTGCCGCTGCCTAGTTTCGTTTGAAATTATTGACAATTAAAGTGAAGAAAATGAAAAAGTCGAACGGCAACAACTTACACGAAAATGGTCCACCAATATTTTACTTTTTTAGTTGAGGCTACACCGTACCTTCAATTTTTAAAACCTGATAAAATTATTAAACTATGTACAAGTTATTATTATTGGTTACTCTCGTTATGACCGGCTGCACCAGTTGCAAAAAGCAGGTAGATAGCAATGGTTTGCCCCCTGCCACACAAAATGGCAGTAACACACTTGGCTTTTTATTGAATGGTAAGCCTTGGACACCATCTGGCTATAATGGTACTGCTAATTTGAGCGTTGATGTTGATTTTGGATTTAAAAATGGAGGTTTTTCAATTGCGGCGTACAGAATTATAACTTCTTCAAACAGACAATATATAAGTTTTGGAATTGCCGATAGTTTGAATATGACGACTATTCCAGTTACGCTACCACTTAACCAAACATCTCTTTTTGGTATCTACTACTCTAACAACACATGCAGCTTTTACTCAACGGATAGTGCTGTTTATGAGAAGGGTAGTTTAACCGTATCAAAACTGGATACTACAAACAGGATAATTGCAGGAACATTCAATGCAACTCTATCTAAAACAGGCTGTGATACCATAAGAATAACTGAAGGCAGGTTTGATATGAAATTCTGACACAAACATTAATTTAAAATTTTACTAAACACATGACAATGAAACAAATTAAAAGACTGGGTCTTTTTATGGGCTGCGCCTGCCTTATACTTTCCGCCACCAATATAAAGGCACAAGCCCCAGACACTAGCACAACAGAAAAGTTGCTGCACTACATTATGAAACCGCTGGACAAAAGCCAGATACCCACAGGCTTTTTGCAAGAATACGGCTGCCCCATGCTGCCCATGGCTACCTTTAACGGAACGCTTTCCGACAGTAATAAAATAGGGATGGACTTGTGGCGCACCCTCTACTTTCAGTTGCAAACAGGTTATTGCGGCTCTGGAACCAATCCTTTGCCTAATATCAAGGCGGTAAATGCTGCCATTAAGCAGTTTGGCAGCGATACCACTCCCACGCCCATTCCGCTGCTGCTGGGGCAATACAATACGGTAAAAACCAATGCTTTTGCTAACCACTTGCTAAGCTATAATCGCAGCACCAACCAAGTGTCTGACGTAGCTGGGCGCAGCCAAAGCCCTTACCAGTTAAACAATTTATTTGCGGCATGTCCTACGTTTACATATTCTAAAACCGGCATGGAAACATTCATCTGCAAATCGAGTCTTATCTGGAACAATACAGGCAAAACAATCAGCCAATTGCAAATAAATTTCGATAATGGGCAAGGCTTTCAAACCATTGTTTTAGGCTATCCTTTTTCAGTACGATTTATTACCACCGGTCAAAAAAAATGGACTATCAAGGCAGTTCTTAGTGATGGTACCCAATTACAATGCTACTCCAATTATTATGTGGTGAAAGCTGCACCAATATCACGTATTGGGCTTTTTAGCTATAGTCCGGATCCATATTCCGGAGAAATTACTTACCCCTATTGGGGATATATATACCAGCATGATGCCGTTAGTAACGGCTACTACGGGGCACAAGTTACCATTAACTATAGTAAAAACAACTATACAGGTACACTAAGAAAACCCCTGATTGTGGTGGAGGGGTACGATGTCAGCCATAAAGCACCTAGTTTACAGCCCGATTATACGGTCACTGATTTTATTGCAGGTATAAATGCTCCATTCCCTTTATATAATTTTAGTCAACAATTGGATGATGTTGCCGGGTACGATTTGGTTTTTGTAAACTTTTATGATGGGGCGGCAGACATAAGGGGCAATGCTGCCGTGGTAGAAGAAGTTATCCGCAGGGTAAACAGCCACAAAGTGATTGATAACCGCCCTGCTGTACCCATTGTGCAGCAAAATGTAGTGATGGGGCTGAGCATGGGTGGGCTTTGTGCCAGGTATGGGCTTGCTAAAATGACCAAGAACAATGAAAACACACAAACGCATCTGCTGATAACCCACGATAGCCCGCACCATGGAGCAAATGTGCCACTGGGCTTGCAATACCTGATACAAATGATGGGAGGTTTCCAGTTGTTTGGTTACAATGTATATGACGTTTACCCCCAATACGACGATGTACTTAATTTGCTAAAAGCAAAGGGAACGCAACAACTGCTTATCTATCGTTCTAAGGATGCAAACCACTATGAAGCCAATACATTTTTAGATGGCGATTACCGTAGTACAATCACATTTAAAAGCACCGACCCCAAACCTGCTTACCATTTTATTGCTACCAGCCTCGGTAGTGAATGCGGACACCCATTGACAGACCCTGGCTATACATACATAAATACCGGAGCGGGTATATCGGCAGGTGTAAAAATAAACCTTTTGTTTTTCTCCATACCTATTACCTCTTATTATTTAGACGCCCAAACAGAAGCATACGCATTGCCTAATACTGGTTCTACCGCCAAGATAGCGCGCTTGTACACACGCAATCAATTGCAATTGTTTGGATTTATAAATGTGTTTAAACAACTTTACGATAATACTGCTTATGCGCCAGGCAATCACTTGGCTATAGATGGGGTGCCAGGGTCAACCAGTCCATTACTTCAAGCAGATGCTTTGGCACAAATATCATCCTTACCTGCCTTCGATGTAAGTTTGAATGTCGAATTCCCCCTATATGGTCTTTTAAGCGGTTATGTAAACACCTATGCTTATAATACGGGTGTATCCCCCAAGTTTACGTTTGTTTCTACTGCCAGTGCCTTGGACGCAGGACCTGTTTCTACACCCATATTTTCAGAAAAATATGTAAACGGAGTCAATAGAGTGTATCCTTCCACCAGCGAAACATTCATAGCGCAAGAAACCAACAATACGGCAGGAACCACGAACAATACGCACATTAGGTTTACTGCACGTAATTCTCAGTGGTTATTCAATCAAATGGAAGGCAAACCCAATTTATTAAATTGTTCTAGCGAATGTAGCAATCCTTATTATATAGATGGTCCTGATTTGGTTTGTACCAATGGCGACTATTCTATTCCGGGATTGCCAATAGGGGCAAGTGTTATCTGGTCTGTTTCAAGTAGTGCGGCTTCACTCAGTTGTTCAACCTGTAATGTTACAACACTGACAAGTGTTAATAATGGAAAAGTAACTTTAAGTGCAATATTGCAAAATGCCTGTGGTGGGGTAACAACCTTAACAAAAGATATTTATTTAGGTAGCCCTATACTAATTTCAGCTGGTTACACAAACACGTATAATAGTAATAATTATGACCTTGCCACTTCCCCAATAGCCAATCCTGTCTGTAACGGTTATAACAGTTTTACAAACATGGGTATAGAGGGTGCCACCAGTGCAAAATGGAGTAAGGTAAGCCTATCTTCTGGTGTAATGGAGTTTAATACAAATGATAGTTATTTAAATTTACTTTTATTTTCACAAGGACAAACCGCAGTATTTAGACTAACTGCTAAAAATGCTTGTGGCTCTATGCCCGCCTACGATTTCAAATGGCAAGCAAGTCCTTGTAGCGGGGGCTGCAAAAATTATTCACTATCACCTAATCCTAGTCCGCATATCTTAAACATCATGATACCACCATCATTACCGCCATGCGCTGTAAGTGGCTCATTGATGTCTACTGACAGTCTTTTAATCAAAGAGCTAAACTTGTTCGACAACAAGGGTTCTTTAAGAAAAACGGTTAATGTAGGTGGCAGCACACAAGGTAGCATCAACCTAGATGGATTAAACTCTGGCACTTATATAGTAGAAATAAAATCGACAAAAAATTATACGGAAAGGCAAGTATTCATTAAGCAATAAAGTATATTTTTAAATTAAGTAAGTGCAGCTACTACCTACGGGTGGTGGCTGCACTTTTTGTTTGTAAATAACCCCAACCATCTTTGCTTTATTTTATAATAACTTCCCGAAAGCTTTAAGCTTTCGGGAAGTTGGCAAATTATTCTGTCAGTGGAAATAATATTGATGTAGCGGCAATCAATTCAACAAAACTACTTGCAGTTAAAATATATTAATACTAAACAACAATTAGAAGTCCAAACAGGTACATTTGTTTGGGCTTCTTTTATTTTATGAAAAAGACAAACGTTTTATTACAGATATTTCTTTTTACAATGGCAATTGCCCTTTCTTTTCCAGACAAGGGATATGCACAAAGCGATTATCAGAAGCAGGATGCCGCCTTGATGGTATATAATTGTGGGCTGGGGGGCGTAACATCCGGCTTTGGAGCATTGATAAATAAAAAAAAGAATGAACGTGCATTGCCAATATTTTGGCGGGGTTTCAAGTATGGCACATTGGGCGGACTATTAAACTATACAAGCAAGCGTATTGATTATTTAATATCAGGTTATACTGTAGATCAACAGGGCAACAAGCATAATGAAGAAGCCTTACTATGGGCTTGGCCAACCAAGATTGTACATGCTGCGGGTAGCTCGATAATGGAAAATGCTGCGGCAAACAAGCCAAATGTATTTCTGGATTATAATATCCCAATTGGGTTTATAAACCTGTCAGTAAACCTAAAAGATAAGGTATCCATCCACCCACAGTTAATGCCATATTCTTTTTTTTACTTTATAGCCATTGCAACCAATAATATTCACCTAAAGCCTAGCCAATACCTAGACCAAAAGAACCAATTGCTATTGAAAGAAAGTCTGTATTTAGGAACACCATACTTTTCTGTCAAATCTAATCTGAATGGCTTGGTAGATGGAATTACTAGCGCAGAGTTGTCTAATTCTATATTATTCGACTCACATAAGGAAAGGTCTATCAATTGCGGCCAGAATAGGGCACATGAGTATATACATTCCTTACAGGAAAGTGAATATCATGTGTTTAACCCATATTTCAATAAACCTTACGTTTCAATAGTTAACCCAAATAATAAGACAATGCGTTTTATCTCAAAATATATTTATCCGGATATTCCTTATTTTACCCTGTTTTACTCATTCATGCCATCTGATAGAACCTCACTAGCTAGTTACTATGAAAATATTTTTGAGTTGGAGGCACAACATTTTGGTACGAATAGTTAAGTAAAGCCATAAGGTTTCTCCTTCCTTGCAAATACAAAAAACTAAAACACAGTCAAAGTGCAGCTACTACTTAAGGTGGTGGCTGCACTTTTTGTTTGTAAATAACCCCAACAAGCCCCCGTCCCCTAAAGGGGTGTTATGGAGAGTAGATGGTGCAATGATGATTTGCAGATGGTACAATCATGCTTCGTAGATGGTGCAATCATGCTTCGTAGATGGTGCAATCATGCTTCGCAGATGGTGCAATCATGCTTCGCAGATGGTGCAATG
>JANYEU010000396.1 GCA_025362915.1 Chitinophagaceae bacterium
AAAAGATGTTGGTCAATGCTATGAAATAGCATTTTCTATGTGTCCTTTTTCTTAAACTACTTACACGCTAAACCTATGTTTACTATGTGCCTATGAAACCTATGTGTTGAAGCTTTTTACTTCTCCATAAGTTATATAAGCAGGAAACATTAACCCCTTAATCTAACACTATGTGTTGAATTCTTGGCATAAAAAAGGCCTCCTACAATAGGAAGCCTTTATTTATTTGACCGTGATGATTATAAATGTGCTTGAATTTTCTTGTCCAATACACTCTTAGGTACCGCACCAATTTGTTTGTCAACCACTTTGCCATCTTTAATAAAAAGGATGGCAGGGATGGAAGTGATACCATAGTTTACGCTGGTATTAGGATTTACATCCACGTTTATCTTACCAATTTTTACCTTTCCTGCGTATTCTTTACTCAACTCTTCGATAACTGGTCCAATTGCACGGCAAGGTCCGCACCATTCAGCCCAAAAGTCAATTACGTTTAATGTGGTGCTTTCCAATACTTCAGATTGAAAGTTTGCATCTGTGAATTCTAAAGCCATTTTTTTTAATTTTAAATTTATTATTGAGGTGATTCTCCAATTTCGCAATGGAATGTCAAATATACACCCAAACATGGCAGGGTGCAGAAATGACTTTTCAACATTCTAATTATATGACGAGAATGCAGTGGAAACCTGACAGAAAGACTTTATTTAGTTTTTAGTGGTTAGTTTTCACGCTATAAAATCACTAACCACTAACCACTGATAACTAACAACTATATTCGCCGCTATGACAAAAGTGTTTTTGAAGCGTAAGATTGCACCACGTATTGCCCATGGGCATCCTTGGATATATGGAAATGAGATAGAAAAGATAGTTGGCGAGCCGGAAGCTGGGGATATTGTAGAAGTATTTTACTATGATAAAAAGTATGTGGGGCGTGGCTATATCAACCAACAATCGCAGATAGCAGTCCGGTTATTAACCCGTAAACATGAAAACATCAACGATGATTTCTTCCTGAATAGAATAAAACAGGCATGGAAATATCGCCAGAAGTTGGGCTATACTGA
Organism: Chitinophagaceae bacterium; assembly: GCA_025362915.1. Classification (GTDB taxonomy): domain Bacteria; phylum Bacteroidota; class Bacteroidia; order Chitinophagales; family Chitinophagaceae; genus Parasediminibacterium. Next base: position 1,074 of record JANYEU010000396.1, read on the forward strand.
AAACTGTAGGCTGGTATTTGGCGAAGCTGATTATGTGCCTGGCCTAGTGATAGATAAATTCAATGATTACTTTGTTATCCAGACGCTTTCTTTAGGGATTGAGAAATGGAAACCTGCCATTGTGAATGCCTTGCAAGAAATATTCAGTCCGAAAGGTATTTATGAAAGGAATGATGTGCCGGTAAGGGAACTGGAAGGATTGACGCAACAAAAAGGTTTCTTGACTGAACCCTTTGATACTAACATCCTCATTAATGAAAACGGCTTTAAGTTTAATGTGGATATAGAAAACGGACAGAAGACTGGTTACTTCCTTGATCAGCAAGATAACCGTAGGGCAATAAAAGAGATAGCAAAAGGGGCAGATGTATTGGGTGCATTTACTTATACAGGAACCTTTGAGATACATGCTGCCGGATATGGTGCAAAGTCTGTGTATGGTATTGACATTAGCGAGCAAGCGGTGGAACAAGCCAATAAGAATGCGGCATTGAATGGTTTTGAAAATGTTTGTCGTTTTGAAGCGATGAATGCTTTTGATGCCTTGAAAAGATGGGACAAAGAAGAAAAGAAATATGATGTGGTGATGCTGGATCCTCCTGCATTTACCAAAAGCAGGGAAAGTATTGGTAAGGCAGTTACTGGCTATAAGGAAATAAACCTGCGCGGAATGAAACTGGTGAAGAATGGTGGTTTCTTGGTAACCAGTAGTTGCACCAATCTAGTTTCTCCTGAATTGTTTTTAGATACCATTGCCGCTGCTGCAAGAGATGCCAAGAAAAGGATAAGGCAGGTAACGTTTAAGTCACAGGCAAGCGACCATCCTGTTATTTGGGGATTGGAAAATACCAATTACCTAAAGTTTCTGATAGTAGAAGTGACTGCTATGTAGGAGGAGTAATTATAAATTTAGAATACAAGAGTGCAGTTGTTACAAGATATGTAGTGGCTGCACTTTTTAGTTTTAATAGTTCTATTGGTCTTCAATACTCGAGCTATCATTTTATTTTAGTTAATTTGCCACCACAAACAACCACCAACTAATGGCTACCTCATCTTTTAAAAGAGTAACTTTCAAGGTATTGAAAATAAGTGGGATAGCCCTCTTTTCTATCTTGGCATTAATGTTTTTATTACCTGTGTTATTTCCAAGTACAGTATCCAAGAAGATAAAACAATGGACTAACAGCACCATCAATGGGGAACTGAATTTCTCTAAGGCACGTCTTTCCTTTTTCAATCACTTTCCTTCATTAACGTTAACGCTGTATGATTTTACACTTAAAGGTGCTGCTCCGTTCGAGAAAGATACCCTTGTTTCAGCCAATGAAGTGGCATTGGGCATTAATCTGAAATCTGTATTCTCTGATAAGATTGGTATTGATGAAATATATATTACCAAGGGTGATATTGATGTAAAGGTGGATTCGTTGGGCAGGGCAAACTATAATGTATATAAGGCAGATACCAGTAAAGCTGCGAAAACAGATACTGCGCAAGGCACTGCTTCGCTGAAGATAGACAAGATACAACTGGATAATACCGATATAAACTATAATGATTTATCGACTAAAATGAAGGTGGTGGCAAAGAACCTGAACTACTTAGGTAAAGGGGATTTGACGCAAGACATCTTCGACCTAAGTTCTAAGATGTCGGTTGAATCCTTCGACTTCACGTTTAATAATGCCCATTATATCAGTTCCAAGAAGCTAAAAGCAGACTTGATTACCAAGGTAAATACTACTTCCCTGGCGTTTGTTTTTGAGAAGAATGATATTTCACTTAATAACCTTCCCATAGACTTTAAGGGCAAGTTTGAGTTTGTGAAGGATGGCTACAATATTGATTTCAACATCAATACCGTTAATGCGGATTTGTATGATGTCCTGGCAGCAATTCCTCCATTGTATGCGCCGTGGTTTGCCAAGATGGATGCCAAGGGAAAAACGGATGTAAACTTTAGCCTGAAAGGAAAGTATGTGGCTTCACAGAATATAAAACCAACTGTCTTGTTTGGCATTAAGATACGTGACGGCTATCTTGATCATGAAAAAGCCGCTAGTCCGTTAACCAATCTCTACCTTGATTTCAATACCCGCTTGCCGCAACTGAATATGGATAGCCTTCATGTGGATATGGATTCATTGTCGTTTGTGGTTGATAAAAGTTATCTAAAGAGCGATTTGCATATAATTGGTCTGGATACTCCTTATATCAAGGCGCACCTAAAAGCCGAGTTGGATTTGGCCAAACTACAATCTGCGGTAGGTATAAAAGGATTGGAAATGAAGGGTAACTACACCATGGATGGGGATGCCGCCGGCAAGTATTTTAAAAAAGTAATTACTTATACCACAGGCAATGTTCGCAAGGAAAAACATCAGGATACCGTACTTGCCAGCGTGCCTTCGTTTAAGTTCACCTCTTCTTTTTCAGATGGGTATATCAAGTATCCGTTGTTGCCGAAAGCGTTGGAACATATTGCCTTTAACCTGAATGCCGCCTGTGCCGATGGCAATTATAAGCATACAGAAATAGATATGCAGAACATAAATGCTAATGTTTTGGATAACTACATAAAGGGTTTCATCAAGCTAAAGGGGGCGGAAATATTTAATGTGGATGCAGACTTGAAGGGTATGTTGCGCTTGCAGGACATTCCACAGTTTTATCCATTGGATAGTATTACTCTGAAAGGAAACGTACTGGCAGATGTGCAGGCAAAAGGGATATTGGATATGAAAAGGAAGGTTTATCCTGTGGTGAATGCCAACATCACCCTAAAAGATGGTTCTATCCAAACTAAATACTATCCACATCCAATAGAAAAGATACAGGTTTCGGCAAAGGTGGTTAGCAAATCATCGTCGCCCAAAGATGTAAGCATATCCATTTTGCCTATCTCGTTGGTGTTTGAGGGTCAATCATTTTCTGCTAGGGCAGAAGTTAAGAACTTGAAGAATATACGATACAATATTAGTTCCAACGGTACCATCGACATTGGTAAGATATACCAAGTCTTTGCCCTGAAAGGCTATGGGGTAAAGGGTTTGGTAACGGCAGACCTTGCCATGCGTGGATTGCAAAGCGATGCTACCGCAGGGTTGTACAATAAGTTGTTCAACAAGGGTACATTGACCATTAAAGATGTTTCGCTTACCTCCGAGTTGTTCCCCAAGCCATTTAACATACAGGATGGGGCTTTTCATTTCGATCAGGACAGGATGGTATTCGATAAGTTTAAGGCTACGTATGGCAAATCGGATTTTGTACTGAATGGCTACCTGAATAATGTGGTTAACTACGCCTTGAAGGATACCGCCGTGCTGAAAGGCAACTTCGATTTAACCAGTAATCACCTTAATGTGGATGAGTTTATGGCGTTTTCAAATCCTACTTCCACACCTACGGCAACTACTTCAACTGCCAAAGGTGTGGTCATCGTTCCCAAGAATCTCTCTGTTTCCTTCAATGCCAATATTGCCAAGACAAACTATCAGGGGATAAATATAGATAGCATAAAAGGGCAGATAATAGTGGATAGTGGCAGCCTTAAGATGGTGCAGGGCGGCTTTATGGTAGTGGGTGCCCGTGCGGTGATGGATGCCACTTACCATACTGTTACGCCCATGAAGGCATTGTTTGATTTTGTGGTAAAAGCGCAAGACTTTGATATTAAAAAGGCTTACGATGGCATCCCTTTGTTCAGGCAGATGGCTACTTCTGCCAAAGGCGTGCAGGGAATTGTTTCGCTCGATTATCAATTGGCGGGCAAGCTGGATGAGAATATGCACCCCATACTCCCATCCATCAAAGGCAGTGGGGTATTGAGTTTGCAGAAAGTGAAGCTAAAGAATTTTAAACTGATGGATGCTGTGGGCAAGGCTACAGAAAAGGATGGATTGAAAGACCCAGATTTATCGAAGGTGAATATAAAATCGAGCATTGCGAACAATATCATGACCATTGAAAGAACCAAGATGAAAATAGCGGGGCTGCGTCCACGGTTTGAAGGACAGGTAAGCCTCGATGGAAAGTTTAACCTAAAGGGTAGGGTAGGGCTTCCTCCATTGGGCATTTTTGGTATTCCGTTCAGCGTTACGGGCAATCAAACCAATCCAATCATTAAACTAAGAAGAGGCAATGATGCAGACTCATTGCATGAAACAGAGGACAAATGATAATTTTAAATTATGAATTTTAAGTTTTAAATTTTAAATTGATGTGAGAAAGGCCTCGCCTATATTCTCACCAAAAAGAGAGGACTTTACACCCAAACTATAGATAAATTGTTGCGATTGTTTGAACTCATATTATTGTTCTGGCTACCTTCTTTTGGAAAAAGGATTATGAAAAGTAAATTACTATGAGAATGGTAGAGACATCGCAATAGTAATGAATGCAATGGATGATATGTTTGATTTTCCTCTTTTAATTTTTAAATTCTGTATGCAAATAGGTAAATAAATGCCTAAAAGGCAAAAATAAACGCTTGACAAAGTTCGATAAATGCTTGTAAAAGACCGATAAACGCGTATAAAAGTTCAATAAACGTGGAAAAAGAACAATAAATGCCTAAAAAAGTACAATAAATGGAGGTAAAAGAGCAATAAATGCTTGTAAAAGAACGATAAACGTTTATCAAAGTACGAGAAATAGAGGTAAATGTGAGTGATTTGACTGTAAAAGTTAAAATAAGACCATTTGGGATGGGAAAATAATTGGTCATTTCTTTGTTTTGAGCCATTAATTGGAGGGAAATAGGGACTTTTTTAAGCTATAAACAAGATACTTCTACATCAATCAACTTAATAAATGATATGCGCAGCGACCCTGTGGGTTTTATTTAGGTGTGTTTTAAGTTGGGAGATTTGTTTGTTGGGATTATTTGGTAGGGTGAACAACCTTCGAAAGGTTGTTCACCCTCTGTTTTTGGAGGTGATTGTAAATAATGTGTATAGTTTGATTCCCGCCGATGTTGGTGTTCTTTAACAACATCTATAAGCAGAACCTATATATTTGTAAAAGAACTCTTTAATTAAACAT
>JANYEU010000428.1 GCA_025362915.1 Chitinophagaceae bacterium
GTTACACCAACTGCCTTAGCTAGATACCCTAGTTGCCTTACGATGTTACCCCAACTGCCTTACGATGTTACCCTAACTGCCTTAGCTAGATACCCTAGTTGCCTTACGATGTTACCCTAACTGCCTTAGCTAGATACCCTAGTTGCCTTACGATGTTACCCCAACTGCCTTAGCTAGATACCCCAGCTGCCTTACGATGTTACCCCAACTGCCTTAGCTAGATACCCAATTGATATAATTAATGAATAAAAAGAAACCTATATAGGTTGATTATTAAACTATTGTTTTATAATGGTAGCACGCTGTGTTTCATTTCCATTGGTAATAGTGAGCAAATAGCTGCCCTTAGCCAGACCAGAAAGATTAACTGCAGATTGGGTGGCATTCTGTACCAAAGGTTTTACTATCAATTGTTTTCCATCAATAGCATAAACTTTCAATACAGCATTGGCACCTACCTTATCATAAGAAACAGTAACCGCAGAAGTTACAGGGTTTGGATAGATAGACAAACCAATCTTCGCAATCCTCACACTTACGTCATTGCTATAAGCATAAGTACCGTTTGTATTGATTGATTTTAATCTGTAATAAACAATACCCGCATCTACATTGGCATCCACAAAGCTATAATTATTTCTTCCTACAATATTATTGGCCTTCATTGTTCCGATAGATGTGAAGTTTTTGCCATCAATACTTCTTTCAATTGCAAAAGAAGAAAGAAGGGTTTCATTGGCGGTAGCCCATCCAATCTTCACTTGTTTGTTGGCATAAGCTGCATTGAAAGAAACCAGTTTTAGTGGCAATGCACTGGCATTGGCAATAGCAAAATTGCCAAAGGAAGTAAGCCCGGTAACAGATGCCATATAAGGGCTGGACAATGTTCCTGCACCAGAATCTATTGTAGTAGCCGTTCCAACCCAAGCACTACCATTGTATTGTGCACCTACCAATGAACCAGTAGGCGAGAATGTTGCGCCTTGGTCGGCAGTACCCCATCCAAAAGAGGCATTTACAACATCACCAGAAACACTCGTTGGTATGATGTTCCATTGCTTGCTTACTGCGCTCAACGGATTTGCCAATGGATTAGCAAATACATTGTTAACCCCAACAGAAATTGCATCTGCCGTACTGGAATTGCTAAGCAATACCGGGGTATAACTGGTAGCAGATGTACCTATAGGAAACAAGGTTGCATTTGCGTCAACAGTACGCTTTAGCAAACCAGCTCCTCCAATTATGAAAAAGCTACCGTTTGCAGCAGTGGTAGTTTTAAGTGTATTTGCCAAACTGGCATCCAGCACACCACCATCATTGATATTTATCCTTGCAGTTGCAGGATTGGTAGCAACGCTGGATATTGTATTTATCCCTCCCTTGCCCAAAAGCACTGTACCATTTATATTCATTGTAGTTACCGAGGCCACAGACGAAGCATTGGTGCTTGGCACAAAGTTCTGAATAGTAGTCATGGCACTTAAATCGAGTATTCCATTGATATTGTAGGTGACATTTCCTTGTGGATTTGCAGAAAGGTTGGCACTGCCGTGAATACCTCCACTTGGGTTTGCTATTGTAACTGTGCTACCTGGATTGATGGTAATGGTACAGTTTTCAGTTGCCAAATTAGCAGACGAATTGTAGAATCCTGTAAAACATACATTGTTATATCCAAAAGACATATTTTGGTCAATAACAATATTTAATGCGTTTTTATTGCCAGGTGTGGGTCTCATACGGCTAATCATTGTCGTGCCTGCTCCTGTGATTGTAAAGTCGCTACAAGAAGAAAACACTTCTAGTAATACACCATCGCCTGTGCCAGTGGTAGAACCCAAAGTGCCATCATTTTGTAGTGTTGCTGTTACCGGTGCAGTACCTGAACCTATCCTGATTGTTTGTGGTGCAGTTACGCCACTGCCAGCTGCATTACCAGTAGAATTTAAGATTGCACCATTTTGTATGGTTAGATTAGTAGCACTTGCCAACCCATTCAATGTTATCGTATGACCAGACTGAATGGTAACATTTGTATTTGAAGGCCCTGTACCAAATGCAACAGCTGACCATGTATTGCTAGAAGAACTATATTTTTCCCAAATACTATTCCCGCCTACGCCTGTTGTAGAAAATGTTACCGATGGTGCGGTTGTATAACCAGCACCTGCAGTTGTAATGGTTACCCCTGTAATAATATCGCCTGTTAATACCGCTGTTCCTGTTGCTCTTGTTCCACCAGTTGGCGGAGCAGCAAAGGTTACAGTTGGTGCACTTGTATATCCTGTAGGACTGGATGTGATTGTAACCGCAGTTACAGCACCACTGGTAAGTGTGGAGATAGCAGATGCATTGTTTGACCATCCTCCAGAACCAGTGCTTCTAAAGTCTCCACTTAAAGGAATGGAAGTGTTTACCATTAGCATTGTATCACCAGATGCAGATTCAAGACCAGCCTTGGAAACCTTCACCCTGTAGAAATAACTAACCCCTGCAGCAGGAAGTGCATCCGTAAACTGATAGGCTACACTAGTATCGGTGACTGTAGTAAATGAGGAAACACTTGTAGCAGTGGTGGCAAAATTCAAGCTATCGGTGCTTCTTAGTAATTCTAGGGTTGCACCATTTACCGGCCAACACAAATTGAATTTAATGGTAGAGGCAGTTGTATTACGATTTACACGGATGTTGCTTAATGACAAAAAAGGATCCATTAGTGCACAAGCAGAAGCTAGCACCGCACAAGGATCCCAAGTGCCAAAAAGATTGCTGTTAACTAAATAAGGTGCGGCAGTTGTGCTATCAAATTGTTGTGTCCAACTTAACCTTTTGCTTAAATCAACAGGTGTACCATTAAAATACATGGTATTGTATTCTGCATAAGTAATAACAGTGGTATCGGTTGCAGTTGACCATGGAGACCATCTTTGAGGCGAAATATTTTTACCCATCCTACAATTAAGGAATACAACCTTTGTTTTTGAAGAATAAGGCTGCACATCATTGCCCCATGGTCTTCCCAATGTATAAGTGGTAGTTCCGTTATTGAGTGGTAACAGACAGTTGCGGAATACATAACCATAGGTTTGAAGTGGAGGCGTATCGGCAGCCGTTAGATAACCACCTGCTGAACCATCTAACCTGTCCCTGCAAAAGATTACGCAAGAATCAAAAGCAGCAATGGCAGAGCCATATATAAAATCAGTATTTCCATCAAAATAACAATTGCTAAAATATTGCCTTCTGCCATTACCATTAGCCATAAACGTATCCTGCCCGCTGATAAACCGACATTTTTTATAGATAAGCCTATCAGCATTTGCCTGAACAGCCAATGCCTGTGGGCCATCATTCTGTCTGCCCCACGAGTTTTCTACTGTCAGCGTTATCAATGCACAATCATTTCCATTGATGGTCAAAGAAGATACATTTGATGACCCTCCAGGCTTTCCAGTATAATCATTCCAAGAGATGATGGTTTCATTAATGCTTTCACCAATCAAATAAAGGAAGGTCTTAGTAGCAGGAATGGTTACTTTTTCTACATACTTTCCCTTCTTGATAAAGATTTTGTACGGAGTGGTTTGCCCTGCTGGTGCCGCATCAATAGCGGCCTGAAGGGTGGTGAAGTTTCCGCTACCGTCCTTGGCAACGGTTACGTCATACTGGGCATTAGCCACATAGGAGCCAAAGAGAAAGATTGTAGCAAGGACAATCATTGATTTGAGGTAACCTTTTTTCATATTTATGCGTGTTTAATTATTAACAACCAGTTTTTAGTACTAGCACATTTACGAGTGCGACTCACAATCATCATTTCAACCGTTATTGATTAGTTATTTATTTAGCAAAAAAGGTCTATCCGAAGATTCTTTTTCATCATGGTAAATAATATTATTACAACAACAAACTATCTTACTGCTATCAAACGAAATAGTATCGCAAAATACATTAATAAGGTAAAAATAATAAGCATTATCAATCAACTGTCCTGCCCTGTCCCGAAATTTGGAAAATAATTTATTATTGGGACTGTTTTAAACATCCAATCCAAAAAATTAAAAACCAAACGTTGATGATTAGAGTCCCTAACCTGTCTGTAGGAATCTATCCATTGCCTCTATTATCATTACATGTTATTTTTATTTATTTCAGGCTGGCTTATTCAGTCGATACCCCATTACCCCATGAAGGTGCACATTTAAAGGTTTATAAGCAGCGTCGCAATCATTATCGTAAATTTACCTGTTAAAACCAATAAAACGTCACAATAAACAGTTGAAGATTGATAAATACCACTAAATTGCAATTTTACCACAAGAAAAGAGACGCTAATTAAGATGCTAGACCCTATTTCATTTGATCCTAAGAATAAAAAATCAATTTATATACAGATTGCAGAAATTTATATTTCGAAGATTGAACAGGGGATATTGCCGCAAGACACCTTGCTTCCTTCCGTTAGAGAATTGAAAAAACAATATAATGTTTCAAAGGATACAGTAGAAAGAGCCTATTCTGAGTTAAAGAAAAGGGGTTATATCAATTCGGCTCTTGGCAAAGGATACTTTGTTTGCTCAATAAATCGTAGTGACAAACTAAAAATATTGTGTATCCTTAACAATTTTAGTTTATTCAAGCAACGGATTTACTACAGTTTCAAAAACGCATTAGGCAGCAAGGCCGATGTAGAATTTCAAGTTTACAATTATAATCCTTTTACACTAAAGGGAATTCTGGAAAACAATCTATGGCAATTCAACTACATCGTTGTAACGCCAATCTTTGAAAGTGGTAGTGACCTGGCCACTTGTAAAAGTATTTTAAAACTAATTCCCGAAAGTAAATTGGTAATTCTTGATAAATTCATACCCGACATACCCTGTCATAAAGCAGTGGTTCAAGATTTTTATACCGACATTACCGGTGCCTTGATAAATGCAGAATCATTGCTATCCAAGTACCAATACAGAGCCGTCATATTGCCAAGAAACAGCAATCAATTGACAGAAATGATAGAGGATGGATTAATGAAATTTGGTAAGGAAACCAACCAGAAAATAAAATCAATTCACAATGTATTAAATATAAAGCCTACAAAAGGCACCACCTACATTGTTCTTTCCGATGAAGATCTGGTAATACTATTGCTTAAACTGAAAGGAACAGATTTAAAGATAGGCGTTGATATCGGCATTATTTCTTATAATGAATCGGAGCTTAAAGATTTATTAGACATCACTGTGATCAGTACCGATTTTAAAAAGATGGGAGAAACTGCTGCCGATTTGATTTTGAATAATAAGAATGAATTAATAAAAAACCCGTTCCGAATTATCAAAAGGGGGTCTTTATAATCCCATTCACCGTAGCAAATCCTTTCAAAAAAGGCTTTGTATTGGGAATATTTACCACTTCGCGGTATTTTCCCTTCTTGATAAAAATGTAATAAGGCGCTATATAACCGACAAGTGCGGCATTGATGTTTGAATAGTTATAAAGTTTCCACTTGCAACGGTTTGCCCAAGTTGTTCTTTGACAAAAGAGAGTTGTTGTTGTAAAAGAAGGTTGTTCCTTGGTAAAAGAAGGTTGTTCCTTGGCAAAAGACAAGCTGTTACAAACAAGATTATATCAGATACAGCCGGCCGTTTCCATCAATCAATAAAAATTCTAGACATATACTATTATTGCAGTCAATTATAAAACGAATTAATAACGGATGCTGCGAGAAACAAGGTATAAAAAAGCAAGGGAGGTAAGGGACAAACGAGATTTTAAAAAATTCGTTTTCTATACTGTAATGTTCTCTTTGCTTGTAGTGGCGCTTTCCTTAAAGCGTTGTTTGGGACCTGCTTTTAAAAGTGCAATTTATATACCCACACAAAAACAAACGGGGGATAGCAGTTTTAAATGGACAACATTTATTAGGGATTATACCGCTCACGCCAAATGTAGGATGGAATGTAGGCATATAAATGATGATGAAGTACAGTATATATTGCTTAATGGCAGTGTTAATATTGCTAAAAGTGAACTGACCGAGGCCGATTGTCAACGGAGATTTGCCATTGATGGGTACAGTAAGCAAAATCAACATTTACGGATAGTTGCTTCTCCTTGCGGCAATAAATTAACCATCATTACCTGCATAGATTTGGATAAACAATGGCCTTGCGAATGTGGCGAGGTAAACCAGAAAACCAAAGACGAATATTAAGATTAACCACAAAGGGCACAAGGATTTTCACAAAGAAACACAAGGAATAATCTTATACAGAAGCAAAAGTTTCAACACGTAAATCTAAGTTTTCTATTTTCCTATGTTATTATGGAAAAGAGAAATGAAGTGAAAGTGGTTAAATAGCTAATTGTCGTTTATACATCTGAACCGCATTTTCAAATCCAAGGTATAAGGCATCGCAAACCAATGCATGACCGATGCTTACCTCATCCATCCAAGGGATATTTTGGGCAAAGAATTTGAGATTATATAAGTCTAGATCATGCCCGGCATTTATTCCTAATCCCAGTTCCCTTGCCTTTGTAGCGGCAGTTATGTAGGGAGCAATCGCTACAGACTCTGCACCTTCTGTATATGCTTTTGCATATCCTTCTGTATACAACTCGATCCTATCCGTACCAGTAGCTGCCGCTCCTTCTATTATTTCAATAACAGGATCTACAAAGATGGAAACACGTATACCTGCGGATTTGAACAGGGTGATGATATTAGTAAGATAATCTTTGTTTTGAAGGGTATCCCAACCATGATTGCTTGTTATCTGACCCAGTGCATCTGGAACCAGTGTGACTTGATGGGGTTTTGCGGCAAGAACCAAATCCACAAACTTTTGCTCTGTGGGGTTGCCTTCTATATTAAATTCGGTAGTGATGATTGGTTTTATATCAAAAACATCCTTGTAGGTTATATGTCTTTCGTCAGGGCGTGGATGGACTGTAACACCGTCTGCACCAAAACGTTGTGCATCGATGGCGGCTTTAACAACATTGGGATTATCGCCACCACGGCTGTTGCGGATAGTAGCGAACTTGTTTATGTTTACACTTAGCTTAATCATGCGGCGAAGATATTATCAATGATGCAATGATTTGAATGAATGAAACGATTACAACACCTATTGAAAAGAGTTGCTGAATTGATACTATTCCAAATCTAAATAATTTAGATAAATTACTTCCTTAATAGCTTGGATATTAACTCAGATTTTGTTCTTACTTCCATTTTTACATAGATGTTCTTGAGGTGATCGTTTACGGTAGATGCAGATATTCCCAGTACGGCAGCAATTTCCTTATAGGTAAGTCCCTTCAACAATTCATTTACCACATCGTTTTCTCTAGCGGTAAGATGGGCGGTAACATCTTGATAAGTATCTTTAGGTTTATGTATTTTTCTGAAGAGTTTCATAGCAACATCTGGGGTGATAAGTGCCCCACCCTTACGGATGATGTCTATGTTCTTTACAAGTGCTTCTATATTGAATGGTTTTAGCAGATAACCGTTTGCACCACGCTGGATACAGTCGAAGATGACACTTTCATTATCATTAGCGGTTGTAACAACAATATGAACATCAGACCAGTGCTGACGGATAAGACTAATGCCCTCCATACCGGAAATACCAGGCAAACCCAGATCAATAAATATGATAAAAGGTTCATCGAGCGTGTTCCTTTGCTCCAAGAAAGCTTCCATGCTATTGCACGAAAAGGTGATATACAAGTCCTTTTGATTATTGATATAAATTTCTAAACTACGCCTAAGCGGACGGTCATCTTCTATTATTCCAACTGTTATCATGCAACTAAAGTAATGAGTATATTCTGTTATAACAATATTTTTTTAAATACTTTCATTTTTTTACAATAACAACTGCAATGACACGTCTGGTTTGGCGCATTTATTTGGAAAGAAAACATTATAGTAAGCTTGCATTATTACAAATTTGCTTATTTACACACATTGTTATTGACATTTCGACCTAGTTGCCATACCTTTGTCAACTTTTAAAATTGATGCCGTAACATCAAGCGAACTATTTGACCTTCAGGGTTCGTCTTAATGTGGCCTATTATTAAACAATTAAATAGACACATGAAATTATCATCTTTCAAGTACGATCTTCCACTAAACCTCATTGCCCAAAACCCTACAAAAAGAAGGGAAGACAGCAGAATGATGGTTGTGAACCGCAAAACGGGGAACATGGAGAACAAGCATTTCAGGGACATTTTGGAGTATTATGACGACCGCGATGTTTTTATAGTGAATAACACAAAAGTTTTTCCTGCCCGTATGTATGGTAGAAAAGAGAAGACAGGTGCCAAGATTGAAGTGTTTTTGCTTAGGGAATTAAACAAACCCAATCGTTTGTGGGATGTTATTGTAGACCCTGCAAGAAAAATAAGGGTTGGTAACAAGCTTTATTTTGGAGACAATGAAGAATTGGTGGCTGAAGTAATTGACAACACAACCAGCCGTGGACGTACCATCCGTTTTTTATGGGACGATGATGATGCTTCGCTAAAAAGAATGTTGGATACTTTGGGAGAAACCCCACTTCCTAAATACATAAAAAGGGTTCCGGATGCAGAAGACAGAGAAAGATATCAAACTGTTTATGCAAAACACGAAGGTGCCGTGGCTGCCCCAACTGCCGGACTTCATTTTAGCAAAGAATTGATTAAGCGTTGCGAGATAAAAGGAATACGTTTTGCTGAAATCACCTTGCATACAGGCTTGACTACCTTTAGACCAATAGAAGTGGAAGACCTTAGTAAGCATAAGATGGATGCTGAATATTTCACGATAACCAATCAGGCAAGTGCTATTGTAAACAAGGCAAAGGAAACCGGACATAGGGTTTGTTCTGTTGGCACAACTACCATGAGGGCATTGGAATCTAGCTTTACCGCACAGAAACTATTGAAACCAACAGAAGGATGGACCAATCATTTCATTCATCCACCGTATAATTTTAATATAGCTGATAGTTTGGTAACTAACTTTCATTTACCTAAAACAAGTTTGTTGATAATGGCTTGCGCATTTGCTGGGTATGATTTAACCATGGAAGCTTATAAAAAGGCTATAAAAGATAAATACCGCTTCTTTAGTTATGGAGATGCATTATTGATTATATAAATACTGTGTAGTACTTAAAATATTACTCCTAAATACTCTTCGCCATCGGTTTTATATAAAAGCTGATGGCGAATTTGTTGGTATTAGCGTCCAACGCAGTATAACTAAGTTTGGCATCGTGCATTTCTACTATTTTGTTGATGATGGATAGCCCAAGTCCAAAACCCTTACTCATAACAGCGTTACTTCCCCTGAAAAACGGAACATACATCTTTTTGATTTCTTCTGGAGTGAGAACATTCCCTTTGTTGGTAAAGGCGATATTTATATTACCCAACTTCGTTTCTATGAGAATATCAACTTTTTTGTCTGGCGAATATAGATAAGCATTCTTGATAAGATTTCTAAATGCCGACTTTAATAAAACCTCATTACCCCTCAGCAATAATTCTTCTTCACTGGCAGGCGTATTGCCAAAGTTTATTTCAATATCAATATCATTAAAAAAACGATTACAGTCAGATACACTCTCATATAGTAATTCATCAATTCTCAGTACTGGCCAATTCAAAACAGTATTTATCTTTTCGAACTGCGACAGTACCAACAAAGAATTCGTTAGCTCTACCAATTCAATCTGATCGTCCTGAAGAGATAACAATAGCTCTTTATACTCACTATTTGACAATTCTCTGCTTAATGCACTTTCTGTTTGGGAAACCATTTTTGTGAGTGGCGTTCTCAGCTCGTGGGAGGCGTGCTGCACAAAGCTTCTCTGACGTTCAAAGCTTTCGTTTAACCTATCCAACATGGCATTGAAGTTCTTTGCAATCTGTTCCAGTTCATCCTTCCCCCTACCTTCATCTACCTTGATTGATAAATTTGCCGACGTGGTCTCTTGCATTTGTTGGCTTAATTTTATCAAGGGTCTGAATGCCTGTTGCACCATTACAAAAGATAATAACGCCGAGATAAGTACACCACTAATAAATACCCCTAATAAGATATAAAAGAGGTGTGACAGCTTTCGCAATCCTGTTTTATCTACAGCACCACAAACAACATAAACATCCAAATCGGGAACATAAGTACCTAAGCACTCATGCAGGCCTTGTTTAAAGCGTAACTCTTTGTGCTTTTTAACTGCATTTAATAATGAATCTGTCAAAACGAGGTTAATAGAATCGTTTTCTTTAAACACAATATCATGTGGCGACTTGGCCAAGATCATTTGCAGCATGTTGAGGCTGGCGGTGTAAGGGCGGGTTTTGGA
This sequence comes from Chitinophagaceae bacterium, assembly GCA_025362915.1. Taxonomy (GTDB): domain Bacteria; phylum Bacteroidota; class Bacteroidia; order Chitinophagales; family Chitinophagaceae; genus Parasediminibacterium. The sequence goes on from JANYEU010000428.1 coordinate 10,383, forward strand.
AAGAACGGCACTATCCAGCCTAAAACTTCTATATTCAGTCAACAAGGTATTTGTACGAGCCCTTAGGCGCATGTAGTGGTCGTCAACCCGGTTGCTTTTGTATAGAAAATAAATGGCGATGGAAGATACCAGAAGGATTATGGCAACAAAACAAGTGATAAATATGGCAAAGCGGAGTTTTAAATTCATTATTTACCAGTTATTACTCTTTTATAAAGTAACCAAAGCCCGATTTGGTAAGAATCAGTTTATTCTCAAATGGTTTGTCAATCTTGTTTCGGAGGAAACTAATGTAAACCTCAATGGTATTGGTTCCGGTATCAAAGTTCATATTCCATACACTCTCCATTATTTCTTTCTTTGAAATCACCTTACCCCTATTCTTGCATAGAAGGGTGAGCAATGAAAACTCCTTTCCTGTAAGTATTATTTCTGTATCTCCGCGTTTTACTACCTTGTTCTGAAAGTTTATGACAAGATCATCAATAATAAGTAGTCCATCGCCAGAAGTAAGTGTTTCGGAACGCTTAATGAACACGTTTATCCGAGCAAATAGTTCATCAAAATAGAATGGCTTAACAATGTAATCATCAGCCCCAATGCTAAATGCCCTTACCTTATCATGAATTTCACCGAGAGCTGTAAGTATGATAATGGGCACAGACTTATCTTTTTCCCTGAATTCCTTACAGAGTGTAAGTCCGTTCTTGTAGGGGAGATTTACATCGAGAATAATTAATGAATAGCTGTTTGCACTAAAGAGTTCTTCCGCTTCTTTGCCATTCAGCGCCGTATCTGCTTGAAAGCCTTTCCTCTCTAACTCTTCTTTCATTATCTGATTAAGCTTAGGCTCATCCTCTGCTAACAAAATCCTATATGACTTTTCCATCTAACCTTGTATAATTTCACTATGAGAACAATCGAATAATGTAACAATAATACGACAATATTAAGTTGTTTTATGTTGCAGGGGCAAGAAAATATATTAATGTTCTATTTGAAGAAAGAGTTACAACTTGAGAGTGGAAAGTTATGGTTTGTTCTTTTTAAATATTACCTAGGCCCATAATTGTATATACTGATTTCTATCCATTTTTTGTCAATGTATTTAACCAATCCTCTTTTGTTTTATTGCTACCAATATTGTATGCCGATAGTATTTGTTGTGTAATTTGATTCTTTGTTTGAATAGTTCTTTTTATGTGTAATATTTTATAAAAGTATGCTAGCCTTCACTTTTTTAATAATTCTTGCCATCAACTCTTATGGTAGCTGCCATCCAAATAATGAACCCTATCAACAACTTTGATGGCTTTGCGAAACATCTATACCAGCGGTAACTGGCTATTATTCCAGTTGGCCGTGGAGGAACATACCTAATAGAAAAGGCCACCCATTTGCATGCGTGGCCTTTTCTATTCATTCATCAGTTAAAACTTATTGTTTCACAAACTTATCCATCAGTTTATTGCCATTGCTATCCGTTAGTTCTACCATATAAACACCAGCTGCAAGACTGCTTGCATCGAAGGTGATGGACTTGCCGCTTACAGGCACATCAACCTTGTAGAAAGCTTCCTTACCTGCAATTGTTGTAATCCTTATCTTATATAGACTACCTGTTGTTGCACCTGCAAGCGTAATGTTCAACTTGCTTTGTACAGGGTTAGGATAAATGGAAATAGCCGTAAGTCGTAAGTTATAAGTCGTAAGTTTTGCCACTGTGCTATAATTGACCTTTCCTACATTATCCGTTGCTTTTATGCGGTAGTACAAAGTGTTTACACCAGTTGGCAAGCTTGCATCCTGTATGGAGTAGGTGACCGCTACGCTTGCCTTGCTATTGTTTATAGTAGCAAAATGTACACCGTCTATACTTCTTTCCACACTGTACGAAGCAATACTTGTTTCGTTGGCTACCTGCCATTTCACAGCCACACCATTTGTGTTTTGCGTAGCGGAGATGCCTACAAAGTTTACAGCTAATGGCACCGCACCACCCAACACAACCTTGAACCTGTTGCTGCCCTTACTGGCAGTATCAGTGGTTACATTGAAGTTATAAACAGGATTACTACGCATATCTGTAGTAGTACCCAAGAATTTATCC
>JANYEU010000256.1 GCA_025362915.1 Chitinophagaceae bacterium
CATTTTATTTCTCCTACAACTGTTTTTACATTTCCTACGGCCAATTTTACTTCTCCTATGGGATAGTTTACACCTCTGATGTCTCTTTTTATATCTCCTAAAGGTGGTAATACATCTCCTATGGGCAATAAAACACTTCCGATGAGCAATAAAACACTTCCGATGCCCGTTCTAACCATTTTTTCGGGCATCATACAACAATTTTCAGGGTGCGGATGATGGGGTTTTGGGATGGGAGAAGTGGGAACTGTGTAGTAAGTACTAAAGATTGGGTGCGAAGGAGGTTTTTGGGAAAGTGAAAGATTAGGATTGTGCAAATAAAGTATCCAAAGTTCCTTTAGGCAAGAAATATTGGTAGCATGTATTGATGAAAAACAATTTTAGTGCCGTATCTACGGCATAAAAGTTTGTCAAATTAATGTGGTATTATTTAGGATGATGTTTAAATGGCAAAATAAATTGAAGATTAGTAGAAATTTATTGAAAAAAGCGTTGAAGAAATTCATACAAAGGAGTGAGGGAATCATGATACAAATTCCAATGGGCTTTATTCCTATAATCTCTGTTACCTTCTTCAATAAGATCCTTCTTATTGTTTTTCTTTTGGTTTGGTTCAAGCAAAGCATCAAGATATGCATATACTTTAGACTTATTTACGGGCTTTTGGTGGCCTTCTATACACTTTTCATAACCTTCAAAACAAGAAATCAACTTCCTATCACTGGCTATTTGAACCAAAGTGTTTTCTATTTCGCCAGCGGCTTCATCATTAGGAAAAAGGAAAAGATGACTTTTGATGCCTAGTCTTTCAAAATCAGTCAGAACTTCTTTTCTTCTTTCGCTAGGGTTGCTATCAGCATCCAAAGTAGTGATAATTTCAAAACTATCAGCTACCTTTAACGCATAATCTGGCAATGCAACACCGCCGGTTTTATAGCCCGACCATCCTTGTAGCTTATAAAAGCTATCAGCATTTAAAATAACGGCAAATCTTTCAGCAATAAAATCAATAAGAAATTTTTGGTGGGTTTTGTCTTCTATAAAGAAATATACTTTAGCCATTATCTTATCTCATTTTCATTATCCAAGGATTGTTCAAACTGTGCAAAGTTGTAGGTATAGGCTTTTACGTTTTTGTCTTTATGTTCTACCAAGCGTATCACCCTTGCTTTTTCTTCAAGTCCAAGTTCTTCGAGGGCTTCTTGATAGTATTGTAAGCATTCTTTGCTGTGCGTGGTAGCAAAGAGTTGTACATTGTTTTTAACAGCCAATTGTATCAATGATTTCATGAATTCTTTCATGCGGCTGTAGTGGATACCCGTGTCTATTTCGTCAATCATCAATCGGTTATCTGCCTGTACTATAAATGAAATCAATAGGCGAAACATTTTTAGGAAGCCATCACCAAAAGTACCTAAGGGCATTAATTCATCCATACCATCCCTACCTATCAAAATTACAGGTTCTGATGAAATACCTGCATTGACTTCGATACTTTTTATCGAAGGCAGAATATTCTTCAGTCCATCAATAAATTTTTCTTTTTTGGAGGAACTGCGTTGGATGTTAGTTGAATAATGCTTGGTAATGTCATGGTCATAGGCGAATCCGAGAGGAATGAATGGTATTGATTGCTCCACACTTGAATAAGTAATATGATTTGTAAATGGAGAAACTATACTTACACCGATTCCTAATAAATTCCAAAATAAATTGCCATTACTTCCCCTGTCCTCTAAAATAAAAATTCTTTTGTTGGTATCCTTACCCAATGTAAAAATTAATTTTTCAGGTTTGGTTTTGACTAGAAGATAGTAATCTAAAAAACCATTTTTTGTATTAAAAAGATTGTCAAACTTCTTGATGAAAGTTAGAACATAAAATAAAGAGTCTAAAAATACCTGCCCATCATCATCTACCAGCAACGCCTCTAGCAAACTTGTCTTCCCAACATTATTATCCCCAACAATCAAATTAAATTGCCCAATATCCTGTACTTCCAAAGACTCAAAACGTTTGAAGTTCTCTACCTTAAAGTAGTTGATATGTTTATTTTCAGCCATAATGCTATTTAATAGAAAGCTACAAAGTAAACTATAAATTTATACTAAAAAATATACTTGT
>JANYEU010000258.1 GCA_025362915.1 Chitinophagaceae bacterium
CTTTACCAAACTTTCAATACCCCATTTCCTCGCTTGAGACTGCAAAATAGACTATTGTGGGGGAATGGGGGGAAATAAGATTTTTTGGGGGAAGGAAATTGCCAAGGAAGGCTTCGCTTAAAGCGAAGCCTTCCTTAAAAACCCTAATCGCAAATCATTTGAGTATTCGCATAGTGCGTGAGGGATTGAAGTGGAAATACTTTTTGTCCCCTCTTGGGGCAAAAAGATTGTAACGAAAAGCCCGACCTGCAAGGGCACGCCCAAATAAAAACCCCGTCAGGTCTTTAAGACCTGACGGGGTTAAAACCTACGAGAACAGATACTCCACATCTTCGCGGGTAAGGCTCTTCACAAAACCTTCGTCATCGGTTATCAAATCCCGCGCTAGCGCACGCTTCCTATCCTGTAGTTTCAGTATCTTATCTTCTACGGTATCGGTACAAATCATCCGGTAGGCAAATACATTTTTGGTCTGCCCAATGCGGTGCGTACGGTCAATGGCCTGTTGCTCCACCGCAGGATTCCACCAAGGATCCACAATATAAACATAGTCGGCAGCGGTGAGGTTCAAGCCCACACCACCCGCTTTCAACGAGATAAGGAACACCCTGCACTCATCATTATTCTGGAAATTCTGTATGGCTTTTTCCCTGTCAATGGCTTGCGTACTGCCGTCAAAGTATTCAAAAGGCACATTCAGTTCGCGTAGTTTTTCTTTTATCAATGCCAGCATACCCAAGAATTGCGAGAACACCAATGCTTTGTGGTTACTGATATTTTCGGTAATTTCCCTACCCAATTCTTCTAGCTTCACAGAAGTATTTGGATACCTGTCGGGTTCGTTCATGATGTAAGGACTATCACAAATCTGGCGCAACTTCATCAAGCCTTGCAAGATGGTCAACTGCGATTTGCCCACGCCCACCATATCCACTACGCCCAATATCTTATCCCTAAAGTCGTTCCGGAAGGCTTCGTAAATCCTTCTTTGCTCGGCACCCATTTCGCAGAAAAGAACCATTTCTTGTTTCTCTGGCAAGTCTTTGGCAACCTGTTCCTTGGTTCTGCGCAAGATGAAAGGATATAAAATTCTCCGTAAATGTTCTTTCTGCACTTTCTCTCCAAACTTATCTATCGGCACCGCAAATTCTTGCTTAAAGAATTCTACGCTGCCCAACATACCCGGATTAAGGAAGTTCATCTGGGCAAATATGTCGAAAGTATTATTCTGCAATGGCGTACCACTGAGGCAAAGACGGTTCTTGGCCCTAAGCAAACAAGCCGCTTTTGCCACCTTACTGCTAGGGTTTTTAATGGCCTGACTTTCATCCAGCACCACATAATCCAAATCTAGCTCAACAAATTGTTTTATATCGCTGCGCAATGTGCCATAGGTGGTAATAATTACATCTATATGATCCTGCTGCAAATTATCCCGAAGCCTGCTGCCGCCATGATGGATGTAAAAAGTAAGACCTGGCGTAAACTTAATAATTTCATTCTGCCAGTTGTACATCAGCGTGGTAGGGCAAACCACCAACGCCTTCAACGAACCGGTTTGTTCTTTAAGGTAATACATGAAACTAAGTGCCTGAATGGTTTTACCTAAACCCATATCATCAGCCAATATTCCGCCCCATTGAACCTCCCGCAGATAGTTCAACCAACGGAAACCACTTTCCTGATAGGGGCGTAAGATTGCTTTCAGATGTGGTGGGGCATCAATCTCCTTTATGGCAAAATTTTCTTTTAGCTTATCATATTTTTCTTCCAGCTGAAAGAATAATTCCTCTTCGTTACGCTCATTGTACAGTTCTTCAATTACGCTAAAATGGTATTTACTTAGCTTGATAGAATTGGTTTTGCCTTCGCCAACCCTGAACAAAAGGGAATATCTTTTTATCCATTCCTCTGGTAATATACCCAGCGAACCATCTTGCAATTGTACAAACTGCTGTTTGCTGGTAAGGGCTTTCTTGATGTCGTCAACCGTAACCTTTTGAGTGCCAAAAGATATTTCTACCTTGGCATCAAACCAATCGGTATTGCTGCTGATAAATATTTTGGTAGAAGGCTTGGCGGTATTAAAGCGGAAATGTTTCAGGGCATCAAATCCATAAATGGTGATGCTCATCTCCTTCACCGCATCTATAAACAAAAAGAACCAGTTATCTTTCAATACATCGGCACCTTTAAGGGCAAGTGTATTGGTATTTTCTGGCTTTACAAAATTGGAGTGAAGGTTTTCCAATCGCCTTACAAAGGCATTCTCTGCTTCTATATTGCGCGTTATAACCAAAAGCTTTTCGGCAAAAGGCATGATGATCTTGTCCTTATCGCTATGCCCAATCTCATATCCTTTGTAGCTGAATATGGGTTCTAGTATCAACCAATCCCCTTTTTCTTTCAGTAACAATTTGCAATCCGGCAATACATCCCTGATATCTTCCTTCTCCAGATTGCCAAAGTTTACATTATAATTTTTGGTTAATGGAAGAATGAAGTTCTGCAACTTATCTGCCCAAGCCGATTCTTTGATAATCATTTCACCCTTGGGTAAAAAGTTGTTCACTATGGCAATGGCATCGGTATTGGCCCAGGTAAAAAAC
>JANYEU010000101.1 GCA_025362915.1 Chitinophagaceae bacterium
AAAGGAAGAGGTATTTTTCTTTACCAAACTTTTTAATGATTAAATAATTGCACAATGTAAAACCAAGTATCCCCACCAATACATGCACCATTGAAAACATGAAAAAGCGGTTGGTGATACCTATCGATACAAATAATTTATATAACCCCATAAAGATATAAGGCTGTATGGTGGGGCGTATCTGTTGCGTAAACTCCCACGGAAGTACGCTTACAGGACTTAATCCCAACTTGTAAGAAGCAAATTCTATTATCTGAAAATATTCATCGGAATGAAAAAAGTACGTATGCCAAGCAGTAAGCATCTGAATGATGAATGCCACTAGCAGTAATATTTGTATGCGTCTGTTGATGTATTGCATAGATAAAGTTGGTGGCAAAAATAAGATGCGATTGTTTTTCAATCCAATTTATTAAAAACAGAACGCCTTGTAAACTTTCAACTACTACTTTTATTTACATTTGCGGCATTACAAATTATAATTCTAACTGATGGGCTTTCTCGCAAGTATCAACAACGAAAACGTTTTTCCCGTAATTACCCTTTCCGACTCTACCACAAATTGCAGCACAGAGATTTATTCCTTTGGCGCATTGCTTAATAAATTTGTGGTTCGGAGTAATAATGCTGATTTGAATATTGTTGTTGGATTCACTTCACCACAGGATGCAATAGAAAATATAACCAAGGAATTCAGGAGTGCATTTTTAAGCCCTTTTACCTGTAGGATGAATAAGGGCAAGTTCTCATTTGATGATACCGCCTATCAGGTAGATAAGTTTTTTATAGAACCCCATGCCATACATGGTCTTGTGTATGATGGTGTTTTTGCAATAAAGGCCACAGAACAAACAGAAACCTTTGCATCGGTAACACTAACTTATACGTATAATAAGGAAGATATGGGCTACCCTTTCAGTTACACCATAACCCATGTGTGGAAGCTGGAAGCCAATAACAAACTTGCCGTCACTTCTATCGTGCAGCACCAAAATAGTGCGCCAATTCCTTATGCACAGGGCTGGCATCCCTATTTTTCACTTGACACCGATCTGGATGATTGTATGCTACAGTTTAGCACCGACAATCATGTGGAATTTGATGACACATTGATACCCACAGGTGCAATAATTCCTGACGAAAGGTTTAAGGATGGTGTGTTGATGAAAGATATTTTTCTGGATAATTGTTTTCATTTGGTTGATGAAAGGCAACATTCCTGTGTGTTGAAAAACGATGCAATAGCGCTTACAATTTCTCCAGATGCCTCCTATCCTTACTTACAAATTTATACACCACCGCACCGAAAAAGCATCGCCATAGAAAACTTGAGTGGTGCGCCAGACTGTTTTAATAATGGGTTGGGTTTGTTATTGATACAACCCGATCAGCCTACTATATTTTCAACAACTTATGCTGTAACTGTACTAAATTAAATTATGGAATCCTCTCAGCAAGCCTTACAATTATATCAAGAACATTTTGGCCAAGGTGCCAAGGTGTTTTTCTCTCCAGGAAGGATTAATCTTTTGGGGGAACATGTAGATTATAACGGCGGTTTTGTATTGCCAGCCGCCATCAATAAAGGCATTTGGTTTGCCATTGCGCCCAACAACAGCAATACGGCAAACTTTGTGGCAGCGGATGTAAACGAATCTTTTTCGGTACAATTGGATCATATCAGAAAGCAGGATGGTTGGCAGAATTATGTGCTTGGTGTGCTGCATATCCTTCAAAAGAAGCGTTATATAATCGGTGGTTTCAATTGTGTTTTTGGAGGAAATGTGCCGCAGGGCGCAGGACTGTCTTCTTCGGCTGCATTGGAAGCAGGGTTGGCTTATGCGCTGAACAACTTATTCAGTCTTGGTCTTAATAGCGAACAAATGGCACTAATTGCCCAAGAGGCAGAACATAGTTTTCCTGGCACCAAGTGCGGCATCATGGATATGTTTGCTTCGTTGCACGGAAAAGAAGGGCATTGTATGTTGCTGGATTGCAATAGTTTGCAATACGAACATTTGCCATTGGAATTGAATGAGTATGAGTTGGTATTAATCAATTCCAAAGTTCATCATTCATTAAATGATGGGCAGTACAACAAATGTTTTCAGGAGGCAATGGAGGGATTAAGTTTCTTTCAAACATTGAATAACCATATCACTTCTTTTAGGGCTATAAGTACAGATGTGGTTAATCAGTTCAAGGATAATTTGAGTCCGGAAGTGTACGATAGGTGCATATACATTGCCCAAGAAATAGAGCGTACCAAGCAAGCGGCTGTCTGCCTTAAAGAAAATGACTTGATAGAGTTTGGCAAGCTGATGTACCAAACCCACAAAGGGCTGAGCGAGCTATACAAAGTAAGTTGTAGCGAGCTTGATTACTTGGTTACCGAAGCCAAAATGAAGTACGATGTGATAGGCTCCCGAATGATGGGGGGTGGCTTTGGCGGTTGCACCATCAACCTTGTTAGCAAGCAAAACCGCGAAGAAGTGATAGGCGACATTGTATCATCCTATCAACGTGTTTTTGATATTCAACCAGAAGTTTATATTGTAGAAACATCAAATGGCACACACGAGATTGTATAAGGAAGTCGATAGTAAAGAGTCGTAAGTCAAAAGGAAAAGCCCTTGAAGTAAATGCTTCAAGGGCTTTTTCAGTAAACAGTTATCAGTAGTTATCGCCACTTCTTTAACTGCTTACTGTTCACTGTTACGGTACTTTAAACTTTATCACGTTACTATAGGTACTTACTCCAGCAGTATTTGTTATCACACAAACACATTGCATATTTTCTCCCGAAGGCAAGCCAGTAACCATTATTTCTTTTTTTCCATTAATCATAAGTAATCGGATAGTAACATCTGTGCAATACATCAAATCGCCACTGCGGGTGAGGGTATCCAAATTACTACCAAATATGTAGGTCATCGTAGGATGCTCAACAGTAATGCTAGCATGTTTTACATCCAACAGCACAGAGCCAGCTTGTTTTTGAGGGGTAAAATCCAAGATAGGTTGACCATTAATAACTGCTGGGGTTGTTTCTGCTTTTGAAGCATCAAAGCCAGATGAAATAATAATTACAGCATCTCCATTGGCAATCAAATCAACCAAATCGGCCCAGTTATCAATAAATTTTTCAGCGGCAATTACTGCCTTATTCACAGCATCTACAGTGCCGTCGCCACCATCTGCCGCATTATTCAACGCAGTGGTAATGGCATTTATTTTTGCAAGTCCAAGTAAGTAGGTAAATATCAGGGAAGGGTTGACGAACACACTCCCCACGACAGACATCTTCCCCTCAATTTTTAGGTACATGATTACTTTTTTTTCGGGATTAAGAAGCTTGTAGTTTCTTAGCACACTTTGTTTCCTTTGCATAACAATCATTTTTTTAATGAGAGACGAAACTAATCTTATCCCTCCAGCTTCCTCTCAACTATATTTTCAGTTGAAAAAATAGTTTAACCTAACTTTTAGAGTTTTTGTTTTTGCTTCATTTTTAGCTTGAAAAGAGATCAATAGTGCACTCTTTATCCCAATGAGTACACTCTTTCTCCCAATGATTGTTCTCTTTCTCTCAATGAGTGTTCTCTTTCCCTCAATGAGTGTTCTCTTTCCCTCAATGAGTGTTCTTTTTCTCCCAATGAGTGTTCTCTTTCTCCCAATGAGTGTTCTCTTTCTCTCAATGATTGTTCTCTTTTCCTCAATGAGTGTTCTCTGCAAATAAAATAGAAGGTATTTATGCTGGTATATTATATTCACGGGCTAGATGGATGTTGGAGATGGAGGCTGTTAGCGACAAAAAAGAAAGGTGAATGTAGGCAATGTTATTCTTCTTCACCTACATCTA
>JANYEU010000150.1 GCA_025362915.1 Chitinophagaceae bacterium
TATCAATCTTCCTTTGTGTTTCTGGCGAAAAAGCAGATACTAACCCAAAGGCATCACTCTTGAGCATATTATCTACACTCATTGCATAAATATTGTTTATCTGTTGTATTTCTATACGCCCGTCTTTTTTATAAAACCTAAAAGAAACAGCATCTTTCCCAGCACCAGCTGCTACTAGAGGGCTATGGGTAGCCATGATAAATTGAATACTAGGGAATGTATTTCGTAGTAACCCTGCTATTTGTCTTTGCCAAGTAGGATGCAAGTGAATGTCTAATTCATCAATCAATACAACACCCTGTTCATGTAAGGGGTTATCACTAGTAGGAAATGCTTCTATCATTCGCCAAACCAAATCTCCAGCTAATGCCATGATGCTCCTAAACCCATCTGACAGGGCAATTGTGGTAGCTTTCGTACTTCCTGTTTGAAACCAGATTCGCCCATGTTTATCTATACAATCAAATTTATTTCCTTCTGGCAGTAATGAATTTATTGCATTAATCCCCCACTCCATTTGTTTTTTTGCTAATTGGTCATTGCTCTTAGATATTTGATAGTCTAAATAAACCAACCAAGTTTCAAAGGCTTCCAAAGGGTCATCTTCAACAAATTGGCTAAAAAAATTTGTATATCGTAATGGTTGCTGTAAAGAAGGTACAAGCATCCGATTTCTTCTGGTGAGCCTTCTAAATGCACCATAACCTGCCCCAAACCATCCTTTGCCTTTTGGTAAAAGTGCATTCTCCCTAAGCCAGGGTATAGTCTTACTGTTTGTATCCATAGTGATGACAGACTCTGTAAAGACTTTATTATTTATGGTTAATTTATCATCTCCGGTTATATAAAAGGTATATTGAAATGCTGTCCTTTCCATTTTTATACCCCCATATTTCCCTGGATCATTATCGCCTTGGTGCATCCTTATTGTCATCTTGCCAGGCTTGTTGCTGTCTTTCAACCAACCTATTGGCTTTAAAAGCTGTGTTGCTCCTTCGGGGCCTGCCAATAAAAGGGCAAGGGACTGTAGTATAGTGCTTTTCCCTGTCCCATTTTCTCCAAGAAAGGTAACCCATGGATATGGAGTATTCTTTGTTCCAAGTTTTATGCTTTGCTTTTCAAAACATTTTATATTATCTAAAATGACTTCCTCTACCCACATTATTTTCTCTTTTAATTAGTCTAATACATTCTTAAATTAATTTACAATGCCATTAGCAAATATCTAGTTTATTTTTCGCTAGAAAGTATTTGTTTTTACAAAAAAAGTTGTAGCCCCGCTAGTCCACGCCATAATCGCTAAAATCTATTAGGGCTAGCGCAAGGCCTGTGGCGTGCATTCGCTAAGAACTTTTCACCCATGTTACCATTCCCTACTCGCCGTTGTTAATCTTCTTTACCAACAACAAACAATAGGAAGTTTAATTATTCAAATATAGGGCTTCTGCTTTTATTGTTGTTGGTCAAGAAGACCAACAACGGCGAATGGAAGTGCTTCCTCGAATTTGTCTTCTCTGCGTAGGCTATCTGATTCTATTTTTAACTCCTGAAGTGTTGGCATTGTCGATATTTTTATTACTTTTCTTTAAAATCCCATAAATCAATATAATCGGGGAATAATATTTCTTTTTCTTCCAAATCTGGTTGATATGAAAACATAGCAGGCAAACAATTTATTGTCTTTGCGAAATTCTTAAATAACAACTTTTAACTTTCTGAAATAAGATATTCAGATTTTGCAGTTGGCAATTTAATTACCCATACAACTGTGTAGTTATTATCCCCAAATGAATATTTTAAACAATCTTCATTTTGTTGATAGGAGACTAAACTTAAAGTTATCAATTTTCCATTCGCTAAAAAATTAGATAAGTAGTCATAAACATATTGATTCATAAACAAATTTTTGATCGTAATAATTATCCCCGCTAGTCCGCGCCAAATTCGCTACAACCTACGATGGTTACCGCACGCGTTTCGCCACTAGTGTTCGAAACCTTTATAAGATACAAAATAATCCTATGTGCGTTTTCGTTATTTTATAATGACAGCTACAGCAATACTTAAACTAATACCAGAGAAGCGGTTTGATACACTATCCGCGGAAACAAAAGTTGACCATCAGGTAAAGAAACTGACAGGTGAAACAATCTTTAAGTTGGTCTTATTCTCCATGCTATCAAGCAACAAGTCGAGCTTAAGGGTAATGGAAAAATTTATTTCTTCGGCAACTTTCAAATGT
>JANYEU010000191.1 GCA_025362915.1 Chitinophagaceae bacterium
ATTAAAGGTCTGCAATTACCAATTAAAGGTCTGCAATTACCAATTAAAGGTCTGCAATTACCAATTAAAGGTCTGCAATTACCAATTAAAGGTCTGCAATTACCAATTAAAGGTCTGCTTTTTTAACTAATTACTTTTTTAAAGAAACGAATAAAATAGTACAGTTCAACGATTTACAACCTATTTGACACATTAGAACCATTTGTTGCAACATGGAAAGGTGCAATACCCTCTTGGAGGCAATAAATTCGCATTTTTGCGCACCGTATATAAACAGCTTCCAGATGAATAGCAGAAAGAGTAACAATTGCTTTAGTAAATCCCTCCATGAATTTTTGAAGGTTTCCCTTCTTTCTTCATTATTAATAATTGGCTTTGTTAGTCGATCTATTGCCCAAGAACCTAGAAAGACACAAAAGATAATGGGTACTGTTACCAATTTTGAGAAGTCGCCATTGGTGGGTGCGGGTTTAAAGATAAAAAACAGAACTACAGGTACTACTACCGACGAAAATGGAAACTTCAGTATCAATGCAGCACTTACCGATACGCTGATAGTGTCCTACATAAACTACATGACGCAAAATGTTAGAATTAACAATCGTACAACCATTCCTGTTGTACTGCTGGATGCTGCCAACAACATGAATGAAGTGATTGTGATTGGGTATGGTAATGTGAAGAAGAAAGAATTCTCTGGGGTGATAGGAAAGGTGAATATGGAAGATATTAAAAAGGCACCTGTCACCTCTTTCGATCAGGCATTGGCAGGAAGAATTGCTGGTGTAACTGTTTCTACCAATGATGGTCAACCAGGGGGCGGTTCGCAAATTGTGGTAAGAGGTGGTACTGCCGGACAAGAAACTTCTCCCTTGTATGTTATTGATGGTTTTCCGATTGAAAACATGGACATTAATTCCATCAATATGAACGACATTGAATCTATAGAAGTATTGAAAGATGCTTCATCCATTGCCATCTATGGTTCTCGAGGAGCCAATGGGGTTATTATGATTACAAGAAAAAAAGGAAAGGCTGAACCAACAAGAGTTACCTATTCTTTTTTGGATGGATTGCAACAGGTAACCAAGAAAATGGATATGCTGAGTCCGTATGAATTTGTGAAGCTGCAATTGGAACTGGATAGCATTCAGAGTACTGCTGCAACAAAAGTAGTTACTGGTGCAAACAGATACCTTAATTTAGCTGATGGTGTTGATTTGAACTTTTATAAAACTGTTCAGCCTTACAACTGGCAAGATATGCTGATAAAAACCGGCAACTTGCAAACACACAATATTGGTGTATCGGGCGGTAATAAAGACACCCGGTTTGCCTTTAATGGCGGGTACACCAATCAAAAAGGTATCATCATAAATACTGGCTTGAAAAAATATGATGGGAAATTCACGTTAGATACCAAGCTATCAGACAATCTGAAGGTAGGGGCAAGTTTAAACTATGCCAACACACAAAGCTTTGGCACCATACCAACTGCTGGTACTAGTGGGGGTGTTACTTTTAACATGTGGGCATTTAGGCCTGTGGATATACTCGGTGCATCGAACCTGGAAACTGGATTTATTGATAGCTCATTGAGCAGTGCCTCTACTACAGTTCCAGACAATCTGGTGAACCCGAAACAACAGGCTTTGAACGAATACAGAAAGAACACTACTGCAACCACCACCTTAAATACTTTTTTGGAGTATATGCTTACGCAAGATTTAAAGTTTAGGATAACTGGCGGCATATCTAACACAAAACTTACTTCGGAAGCATTTTACAATTCAAAAACATCACAAGGTACTTTGGCGGTAAATAGTAATGGTGTGCTGTTTAACCCTATCAATCAAATTAATGGTGCCATTACAAACAATAACAATACTAATTACCTAACCGAGTCAACGCTTTCATATAGAAAAAGAATTAATAAAGACCATATAATTGATGCCGTTGCTGGCTTCTCTTATCAGTATGGCAGGGCAGATGGCAATGGTTATGGTTCCATTCAGATACCACAAGCACTTGAATATCTAGGTATTGGTAGTATTGGTTCTGGCACAGCTACTAAAATTAGTTTTTCTCCCTCGCACAATCAGATGTATTCTTTCTTGGGCAGGGTAAACTATTCTTTATTAGAAAAATACATTTTCACGGTTACTGGTCGAGAGGATGGTTCTTCACGTTTTGCGCCAGGGCATCAATGGAGCTTTTTCCCTTCTGGAGCTTTTGCTTGGCGATTTACGCAGGAGAAGTTTATGCGTAAGTACAATACCAAACTTACAGATGGCAAGCTGAGAATAAGTTATGGATACGTAGGAAATAACAGGGTTAGCGATCAGGCATTCAGGTATCAAATGGGTCTTGGTACTGCTTATGGCTATCCTTTAGGGGGGGTAAATACACCAGGTGCAATACCATTCTTTTACGGCAATCCCCTTGTTACTTGGGAAACAAGTAAGGAACTTGATTTGGGAACAAGTCTAAGTTTTTTGAGGGATAGGGTATTGATTGATGTTGATTATTACCTGAAGAATACAACCAATAGTTTGCTGGCTGTGCCATTGCCAAGCATTGCCGGTTATGCAAACGGAACAAACTCTCAATACCAAAATGCGGGTACTATCAGAAATAGTGGCTTGGAACTCACCATTACAACAACCAACATTCAGAAGAAAAACTTCTCTTGGACTAGTTCATTCAATATATCCTTCAATAAAAATAAGGTTATCTCTTTTTACGGCTTTTCGGATGTGAAGCAAACCAGCTTGAACACAATTTCCACTGCCCCTACTGCTTGGATAGCTAAAGTGGGTTATCCTATGACGCAGTTTTATGGATATAAATGGGGTGGCGTTTATCAATATGCCGACTTCAATAAGCTCTCAAATGGCACTTACGTTATTAAACCCGGCATTGCAAGCTATGGTACTACTGCAAACTCAGTTCAACCAGGAGATCCTAAATACAAAGATTTAAACGGTGATGGTGTAATAGACGATAATGACAGAACAATTATTGGAACACCATTGGCCATCCACACTGGAGGGTTTAGCAACAACTTCACCTACAAGTCGTTTTCACTAGGCATTTTCTTTCAATGGAGCTATGGTAACGAGGTACTGAATATGAATAAATTAATATTCAATACAAGTGGAAACTTCTATGCAAACTCTAACCAGTTTGCCGACTATGTAAATAGATGGACACCCAATAATCCCACAAACGATATTCCTAGAGCCAATGCAAGAACTGGAGGAGCTGATTTGGATGGCAAAGTAAGACTGTCTTCTAGATTAGTAGAAGATGCCTCTTATTTGAGGTTCAAGACAATTTCATTTGGGTACAATCTTCCAGAAAAATGGGTAAAAAAAGCTTCTATAAGTTCCATGAGAATTTTTATTGCGGCACAAAATCTATTCACTTGGACAAAATACTCTGGCTTGGACCCAGAAGTATCTACCTATCGTGGTGCAAATCCTGCCAATGTGCCTTCGGGAGTGTCTGGAGGAAATGCTACTGCTGGTGTTGGGTACCTTTATATTCAACCAAGTTCTGGTTCTGCCGCATTGGCACAAGGACTCGATTATACACCGTACCCAAGGTATAGAACAATCACCATTGGCGCAAACGTAGTATTCTAGTAATTACTTTTAATCATTTCAAGTATGAAAAATATAAATAGGGTAGGTTCTTTATTATTACCCGTATTAATCTTCGTAAGTTCATGTAAAAAAGACATTAGTCTTGATCCATTGAATTTTCAAACAACGGATAAAACAAATGAAGCGCAACTAACCAATCAATTGGCGGGCGTATATAATCCGTTAGAAGCTGAACAACTGTACGGCTGGGGAATGTGGGGGTACTTTACTGCCGGAACAGATGAAGGCTTTAACAATGGAGTATCCGCTAATTCAACCACCACACAAGGACTTACAGAAGGGTTGCGTTCATCTAGCGATGATGCAAGTTATTTAAACCTTTGGAAGAGCTTATATTCTGGCATAGAAAGGGCCAATATTTTGTTGAGTGTGATAAATCAACCTGTGATGAATGAAACCAAACGAGCTAATATAAAAGGACAGGCACTGTTTTTAAGGGCATACTATTTCTACTTATTGGTAAACAATTTTGGTGATGTTCCTTACAAAACAAAGCTTACTTCAGATATGGGATCTAGTTTCGATTTGCCAGAAACACCGAGTAGAGCCATATATGATTCTATCATTAAAGATATGACCTCCGCTGATAGTTTGGTGCAAACCATCACGCAAGCACAAAGCACCACAACGGTAACGCAATCTGCTGTGGAAGGTATTTTGGCAAGAGTTTGCCTGTCAGCAGCGGGCAGCCCAATAAATGGGGGACTTCCTTATTATCAAAAAGCGCTCTATTGGGCAGAAAAAGTAATAGCAAGCGGCAACCATACGTTGTATAGTAGTTCACATCCACAATATCCGGGTACACCAGCTTATGCAAGAACGTTTATAAATAACATGCAGGATAACTTCATCGATAAAAACCTTACAGAAGGTATGTGGGATGCGGCTTTCTTATCTAACGGCGTAGGTTCTTATGCAGGCCTAGGCTATCAAGCCACTCAACAATTGGGGGTAATAATGGGTATTACTTGTCCTTCTCCCACAGCAAAATCTACTGGTACTTATAGACCTTTACCTTCATTGTACAACTTATATGGTAATGGGGATCAACGTAAAGATTGGGTACTAGCCCCTTATTTGTTAGATACTTCGGGCAATAGGCTGTACAGCATGGGGGTCAAATTTACCGTAAATCCAGCTTATATCAAATGGACTAAGGATACCCTGTATAAGGATGGTAAAATATTGCGCATCAGGTATGATACTACTTTTTATGGTAGTGGGGCTGTGTTGAGCCCAGTGGTAGATATTACAACTGGAGCTATTACTTCTGTAAACGTTGTAAATGGAGGTAAAGGGTATTTATTGACTAGAACGCCGGCACCTACAAAAGACACAACGTTTAAATCTGTTAGCGTAACAATAACCTCACCCTCTCCAGGCAAAAACTTTATTGGTTACTTTACAATAGACCCATCTACTGGTAGCATTACCAGTAACCCTGTTACTACGGCAGGCACTGGCTACGTAACAGTATATGACAGACCTATTGCTAAATGGAGACGAGAATATGAGGTCAATATGACTAAAAGTAGCTCTGTTACCTCCTCAAACTTTCCAATCATTCGTTATGCTGATATTTTATTAATGGCAGCCGAAGCCGATATTTTTGTTCGTGGCGGTGGGGCAAATGCCACAGCTACTGGCATAGAATATTATAATCAAGTGAAGAGAAGGGCGTATGGATTCGATCCTAAATCGGCTTCTACAGCAGATGTTTCAGTAGTTACCATGGATAGTATTATGGCAGAGAGGTCTAGAGAACTTTGCTTTGAAGGCGCACGAAGAAGCGATTTGAAACGCTGGGGATTGTCTGTTATGATTAACGCCCTGAACAATGCAAGAAGTAGCATACTTTCTTACAATGCTATTACGTCACCAGCTTCTGGCGTTGTTACATCATCGCTTTTGCAAATAACTAATTTCTTGTCGAACCCACAGAAGTATAGTCTTTTCCCAATACCATCATCCGAATTGGCATTGGAAGCATCACTATCTCAAAACCCGGGCTGGTAATAAATGAACTTAAAACGAATAGAAATGACTAGAAATAAAATAACTTTTGCTGCTGTACTCATGTTTACTTCGGCCATATTTAATGTGGGCTGTAAAAAATTGATGGATGCAAAATCTATCAGTGGATTTGACATAACCGCCGACAAACAAAGCTATAACATTGGAGATACTGTTGTTTTCACCATTAAAAAAGAGGCAGACGTAATCCTGTTTTATTCTGGAAAAGCTGGATTTAATTATGTTGGTGCCTCAAGAAATTATGAGGCAGGTACAAACATCCTGAAGTTCCAAAGCTCTTTATCACAGGCGAGTAAAACGAATATGGGCGATACTATATTGCTCAAAATAAGTACAGATTTAAGGGGTCATGATTCGGCAAGCATTGCTAATGCTACTTGGAAGGATATGACTGGTTTTGCTAAATTGCCTTCCATTACCACAACAGGTTTTGTAAATTCTGGCGCTGTAGATATTTCTCAATTTAATAATGCCGATTCTGTTTATATTGCCTTTCAGGCGCTAGGAAAACAAAATGTATTGACTCAACAAAGAAAGTGGCAAATACAGAATTTGACTCTTAGTAATACCCTTTCAGACGGTACATTCACCCCATTATTTGCTGCACCTTTTACTTCTGCCAGCAATGTAACCACGGATACTTTGCCATTTTTTCAGTTTGTTGGTTGGTATCAGGTGAATATAAAAAACAATCCTTCCTTCAGTTATATTACTAATAACAACGCTTGGAACGTGGGTGACTATGGTATAAATACTGTAAATAGTCCGTTAGTTATTAATAATAAAGCTTGTAACAGTAGTGGAGTTTCCATTCAAACAGCTTATCCTATCACCTTTGATCCTGGAACAACTAAAAACAACCCCGACAATGAAGATTGGCTTATTACTTCTCCTGTAAACTTAAAATTGGTTCGTCACGATTTTCCTACGACTGTCATCAAGAATTATGTAAATACTCCTTCAAAAGGAACGAAATATATTCGATCAAATGATGTTTACGCTACCTATTCTTTTCCTTTGGATTCAACATTTGTGTCAGGTAAAACATATGATATGGTGTTTGATGCTCAGAACACAAGCGATAATCAAAAGAATGAAACGGTAAAACACCTAAGTATTAAGATAAACTAAGTTGCGGGAGTGACTTCCTTGAGCAAGGGGATGACTCCCTTGCTTGAGGGAATGAAATAGTTTAGGAGGCATCTGTTCTTTTTGAACACTTGAATCTATGTTAATCGTGTGTTTGATGGGCAATTTCTGAATGGCAGTTAAACTGAATAGATAATGGGGAGAAACTCAAATATACATTTTGACAAACAAAATAAACACGGGAATAAATCTTCATTAGTTTTACGGCCTACTAACGTTGCCATTTTGATGAAGAGATTCTTTCTGTTGCTATTTTTTATTGCCAATACCCAATTCATTTTTTCGCAGGATAATTTAACGGTTTCCCAAGAGAAAGCCATATTGCCCAGTCTGCTTTTCAAGCGTTTTTATACCTACAATGGTTTGCCAGACGAGCGTATCCGTTCCCTGTTTCAAGATAGTAAAGGCTTTTTATGGATTGGCACCATGAATGGCATTAGCCGTTATGATGGATATACGTTTAAAAACTATTTCAGGTCGCAGGACAAGAATAGTATTTTGGGCAATTGGGCTTATGATGTTACGGAAGATGCGGTACACAATATCTGGATTGCCACAAATGAGGGGCTAAGCAAATTCGATCAGAAAAAAGAAATATTTGTAAACTATTCCCTGCCAGGTAAAATGACTGCACAGCAATCTGGAAGGATCAATACCCTACATTTTGATAAGCAGGGTATATTGTGGGTAGGAGGCAGAAATGGACTTTTTAAGTTTAATACAGAGGATGGCACATTTAAAAAAATAGATATTCGCCCACTCAATTCAAACATTACCAAGATAATAGCTGCATCAGACAATCAGATATGGGTAGCAATGGATGATGCCGTAGTAAATTATACTACCGGTACTGGAAAATATAAGGTATATGGGATTGATGTAAAACCTAGCCCTTATGGCGATAAGGTTTGGGGATTGCTGGAAAACAACAAGGACTTGTATATTGCCACTGCCGCCGAGGGGTTGATGGTGCTGCCTTACGATAAGGCTACCCAATCTTATACTACCATCAAAAAATTCAACACGTTTTCTGCTGGGGATGAATCACTGGAAAATACGCAGGTATTTGATATTCGCACTTCCATCAACAACGATATTTGGTTAGGCACATCAAAAGGGGTTGCCAAAATTTCTAAAAATGCGCAGGGAAAGCAAGGCATTAGCTTTTACAGAAACAACATCGTAAACAGCAGAAGCATCAGTAGCGATAGGGTTTATAAGGTATTTATTGATAAAACAAATGTGCTTTGGTGCGGTACAGAAGTAGGGCTGAATAAACTGGACTTAAACAGTTTGCCATTCCATTACTACACTTTTGCCAACCAAAAATTTGTAGATCAGGTAAAAGGTATTTATACGGTTAATGGCAACAATGTATGGCTTTGTACCTTCAATAAGGGCTTTGTAAACTATGATATAGCCAACAATAATTCACAATCCTATACCGTAGAGCCTGCCCAGTCATTTTCTAATTCTACCCGTTCCCTCTTTGTCGATAATAAAAATATCTGGCTTGGCACTTTGAACGGGGTTTTGAAAATGCCTGTTAATGGCACGTCCAACTTCCAAAACTTATTGCCCGGTCATGTTGTTTTTGCCATCACAAAGGATAGAAATCAAAACCTTTGGATTGGGACTAATAATGGATTGTTTAAAATGAAACCAGATGGCTCAATTATCAATATTACCTTAAATCAAAATGCCAGCAGTACTGTTTCTTCCTTATTTGTCCGTTCTGTATTTGAGGATAACAATGGTAATATATGGGTTGGCTTCGAAAACAGTGGCGTTGCAATAGTTGATAACAGTACTAACAAATTGAATATTGTAAGCACAAACAAAAAAGGGGAATCCATACTTGGCAGTACTATTTACAGCATAACTGAGTACCCAAAGAATACAATTTGGTTAGGGGCTGAAAGTGGACTTACAAAAGTAGAAATGCCTAAGGATGGCGTAAGCTTTACTGATGCTGCCATCAAAACATATTCTGAAGAAAATGGGTTGCCTGATAAATCTATAAGCGGTCTATTGAGTGATGATGGAGGAAACTTATGGATAAGCACCATTAAAGGATTGGTGAAGTTTGATATAAAAAAGGGGGTGTTTCAAAATTATCTTCCAAGTCTTTATTTTAGTTACAGTTGCTGCTATAAGCTAAATAACCATCAGTTCTACTTTGGCACATCCGATGGTTTCATAACCTTTGATCCTACAAGGGTTTTTACCGATGTAGAAAAACCAACCGTATCCATTTCAGACATTAAACTTTTTAATAAGTCGGTAAAAATAGATGAGCAATTTAATGGTCAGGTAATTTTGAAACAAGCCATTGCCGACACAAAAACAATTGAGCTTAACCACCGAAACAATGTTTTCACGATAGAGTTTGCTGCATTGCATTTTGCCAACCCTGAAAAAAACAGTTTTGCCTACAAGATGGAAGGCTTTGATAAGGATTGGATACAGGCTGCTGCAAACAATAGGAGTGCTACCTACACAAATCTAGATGCTGGTACCTACACTTTTAAACTAAAGGCTGCTAATTATCTGGGCGTTTGGAATGATGTGCCTGCCGAACTCAAAATAATTATATTGCCTCCACCATGGAAAACATGGTGGGCCTATCTAATTTATACCCTAATTGCAGTGGTCGTTTTCTACGTCGTTAGCCGTTATACCCTTATTCAGATTAAGCAAAGGCAACAGCTTGTGTACGAAAAAATAGAAAAAGAGCAATTGAGGAAATTGGATGAAATGAAAACCCAGTTTTTCACGGATATATCCCATGAATTTAGAACGCCATTGTCGTTGATAGTGGGGCCGGCAGAAGAAATGCTCTCATCTGAAAATTTACCAACCGAAGCCAAACAAAAAACACAGCTTATCCATCGCAATAGCAAGAAATTGTTGTATTTGATAGATGAACTGATGACTTTCCAAAAGTTAGATGAAGGTAAATTACAATTGAAACCACAGCAATTGGAAATGGTGGCTTTTGTAAAGGAGGTTTACCAGAATTTCCTGCATCTGGCAGAGAAAAAGGAAATCAATTTTACATTAACAACTGATAGGGAATTGTACCCGATGAACATTGACCCCGGCAAAATGGAAATGGTGCTGAATAACCTTTTATTCAATGCATTTAAGTATGTTCCACAAAATGGGACTATCCATATAAACATCCAGCAAACTAGTATTAATGCGCTGCCATCTGTGCCGAAGGTAAAGTTTGCCAAATGGCTAAGTATCTCCATAGAAGACAATGGGAAAGGAATATCTGCAAACGATTTCAGCCATTTGTTTGAACGTTATTTTCAGAGCGACAATGCCTTGAAGGGAACTGGGGTAGGTCTTTCTTTAACTAAAAACTTGGTGGAACTGCACAATGGTTTGATTACTGCCCAAAGTGAACCGGGCGTTAAAACAAGTTTTTCATTTTACCTGCCTTTAGAGATTACACCTTTAGTGGTAGAATCCAATATTGATAAGCTGGCAGAAAAGAAGATTACATTAGACTATAATGTGGATGATTTGATAGATGAGAATATTCTGGAAGGGGTTAGCCATTTAAAAACCCAAAAGGCAAAGGATAATTTGCTACTGGTAGATGACAATATTGAAGTATTGGATTACTTGGAAATGGTATTTCAAAATAAATACAATGTTTCTAGGGCGATGAATGGGCTGGAAGCATTGGAATACCTTAAAAACCATGAGCCAGATTTGATTCTCAGTGATGTGATGATGCCAGAAATGGATGGGATACAGTTGTGTAAGGAACTGAAAACCAACATCATTACCAGCCATATCCCGTTGATATTATTAACTGCAAAAGCCACGGTAGAAAACACTTTGGAAGGATTGCAGATTGGCGCCGATGATTATATTGCCAAGCCTTTTAATCCTGATATATTAAAAGCCAAGGTAGCCAATTTTATTGAATCGCAAAAGAGGATTATTGAAAAATTCGTCAATGCAGATAACGGGGTAATCATTCCTAAGGATATTGCCAAAAATCCATTGGATGAGGAGTTTCTGCAAAATGTAATGGATGCAGTT
The DNA here is from genome assembly GCA_025362915.1 of Chitinophagaceae bacterium. Taxonomy (GTDB): domain Bacteria; phylum Bacteroidota; class Bacteroidia; order Chitinophagales; family Chitinophagaceae; genus Parasediminibacterium. The sequence continues at coordinate 10,914 of JANYEU010000191.1, forward strand.
ACCAAAAATCTGGACAATGAGGAGTTCAGCGTGGAGGAATTGGGTAGTATGGTAGCCATGAGCAGAAGCAATTTATTCAGGAAGTTAAAAGGAGTAACTGGTCAAACACCTATAGAGTTTATTTATAATTTCAGGTTGAGAAAGGCATTGGAAATGTTATTGGAACGCAAGCTGAGCGTATCTCAAATATCTTATGAGGTTGGTTTCAAGAGTCCATCTTCCTTCACTAAATCATTCAAAAAGCAATACGGTAAATCGCCTACCAGTTTTTTAAGTGATGCTATTGACGATCAAAAAGAAAAATATTCAGATGCGTAGCCTAGTGTAAGAATGTTCGGTACAAAAGGAAGGTTAGGCTTTAAAAATACTATAATGAAAAGGGTTCTATTCTTAGTGGTCTGTTTGTTTTCAATGGTTGTTGTGTTTGGTCAATCATTGCCATACATTTTGGATATGGTGCATAATAATCCCGGCGAGCCACTAACGGAAACTGCTTTTAATGATCCTGCTTATTTAAAACAAAAGGGGTATAACGGACAGGTAATGAACGACTTTACTTTTGCCCATGCCGCCATTACCTTTGATAAACTGAACCCACAGATTTTTCCACAGGGTTCTAAAGAAAGGGCTTGGGTGATGGCAGCCGCCGATAGGGTACGCAAAAACATAAAAGCTGCACATGCAGCAGGAATAAAGATTTATTATTTTACCGATTTGATTGTATTACCTAAAAAGTTAGTGGAACTATACCATGATGAAATTTGTGATGCAAAAGGAAAAATTTCTTTTGAGCGACCAAAAACAATAGAAATACATAAACTAATGCTGGATGAACTGTTTGAAACCTTCCCCGATTTGGATGGGTTGGTTATCAGAACAGGGGAAACGTATCTAAACAACGTACCCTATCATACGGGTAATAATCCTATTACCCAAGGAGTTGCTAGCCATGTTGCCTTGATAAATCTACTCCGTAAGGAAGTGTGCGAAAAAAGAAATAAGACCATTTTTTACCGCACTTGGTCTTTTGGTGGCATGCACGATTCTGCAGATTATTACCTTGCTGTAACGAATCAGATAGTGCCGCATAAAAACTTAATTTTCTCCATAAAGCATACCAAGGGCGATTACCACCGCACTTATAGTTTCAATCCTACCTTGGGTATTGGTAAGCACCAACAAATAGTAGAAGTGGAATGTCAACGGGAGTATGAGGGCAAAGGGGCATATCCAGACTACGTGATGGATGGCGTTATTAATGGTTTCGAAGAATATTTTACTACCAATCCGCAAAAGGGAAATAAGAGTCTGGATGATTTAAAAAACAACCCAAACTTGGTTGGTGTTTGGAGTTGGAGTAGGGGAGGAGGCTGGGTTGGCCCTTACATAAGCAATGAATTTTGGTGCAAGCTGAATGCTTATGTAATTAGTAAGTGGGGGGCTGACAGAAACCGTTCAGAACAAAGTGTTTTCAATAGCTTTATGGATGATAATGGCATTGCCAAACCTGCTAGCAAAGTGGCATTTAGGGAGTTATGTCTATTGTCTGCCAAGGCGGTATTACGTGGGCATGAGAGTGGTAAATATTACTTTGACAAAGATTGGGTATGGTGGATGCGCGATGAATTTCTTGGGGGTATAGACACCGCCAACCTTCCTCAGAAAATGTATCCTTCCGAAGGATTTCTGTTGCAGGCTTACGACTGGTATTATAAAAATGGGTTGTTGGATAAGGTGATTGAAGAAAAGCAGGAAGCAGTGGTTTTATGGAAAAAGATAGTGGCATTGAGTGGCAAGATAGATATGCCCAATAAGGCAGACCAAGACTATATAAAGGTTTCTAGCAAGTATGGGTTATTGCTGCACGCTATTATTGCCGATGGTTGGAAGGTGATGGCATTGGGATATAAAGGCGATAAAACAGGTACTTACGATAAGTTACAATTAGCCGCAACTATCAAACAATATGATGAAGATTGGGCAAAATATAACCAACTAAAAGCCAACAATCCTTCCTGCGCCACATTGTATAAGCCTTACTCATTTATTAATGTAGCCCCTATCTACCATGGCAAACAAGGGATGGCAGCATCTATAAACAAGTACAGGGCGTTGATTGAAAAGAAGTAAAAGTACTAAATAATTTAAGTCTATTTATTCATGGACAACCACTTAATCATTTTATCACATACTTATCATATAGCCCTGTCCTCCGCTTTTTTTTGCACAATCGCTTCTGGTATTATTACGGTTACCGCCGCTAGTGCGGCCTTGGCATCCATTCTTAATTGTTTCTTGGTGGCGGTTGCAGCTTTTTCATCTGCTATCACCTTGGCTATGGTTGCTTTTACGGCTTCCTCCTGCTCTGCGGTCATTATTCCGGGTGTTAGTGCTACGGTGAAAGTATTTGTCTTGCCGCTTACAATGGGCATTTCCACTATCTTGGTAATAAACCCAGGTTTTGCAAAAGTACTGGTTGCCTTTCCTCCCTGTACATTATTATAAACCATTATACCTGCCACATTGGTTACTGGAAGCTGCTTAGATTTTGTAAGTGTGCCTTGCACATCAGCAAGCACGGCTGGTGGCACAGATGTAGAACTTTCATCTATAACTTTGATGTAAACAGGTGTGTGCAATATGGTTACGGCAGGCATTTTACACGCTGCCAACAAACCATCATAAAATGTTGGGTTTGTTGTCTTGTATTTTTTTAGCAACATCTTTAGAACCGCTATATCCGCATTTGTCTTTTAAGATTGGTTTTAAGTTGGGCTGTAAGCACAGGCATGTTGGTGTTTACCAAAGTGGTGGAGCCCTTCATGGTGCGGAAAGAATTTATCTTGGTGAGGAAGGTGGCGAGTTCTGCCGCAGTGAGATAATCGGGGGTGATTAATAGCAGATTGGTAAGCATTACATTATATACACTCATTAGGCGGGTGACACATACCGCATCAGATGCCCTTACATAATAGGTTACGACACCCTTTAATGCCTTTGATACGGTATTGTTGCCAATAATATCCATCTTTACCTTACTGCTGGCGCATAGCTGTGCTGCCATTTGGCTAACCACATCCTTTGCTATTTCCTTATCCAAACTGTAACCGGTATTGTCTGCCGCTGTCGCATCTGCCGCAATATCTGCTGCGGCTGTATCGGTTTCCATTTGGGTGGCTGCGTCATTGAAGGATACATCGCCAGTAGTGGCGGCA
>JANYEU010000220.1 GCA_025362915.1 Chitinophagaceae bacterium
TACATTATTCTTGTATCTCCAATCTCCTACTGATCCCATAAAGTTTATTTCCCACTTCCTATTAGGTTTCACCAAACCTTCTAATTCTATTCCTTTATGGTCTTCAGTCAGTCCACTAAGATTTGCACTGAATGTATTACCATTTAAGTCTTGGAAGCCAGTCACTACAATACTTTTATCCGTCCAAGTAGTATGATATAAGTTGACACTCACACTTACTATGCTGGAACGGTAGCCATATCCTATTTCTTGACCAAAGGTTTTTTGTGACTTTAAATTACTAACTGGAGTGGTATTATTAAACGCAGAATACACTGTGCTAAAATAAGGAGGTTTTTCGAAATACCCAATGTTTGCGAATGCAAAATGGTTGTTTGTAAAGCGGTAACTTAGGCCGGTTTTCGCTGTAAAACCATTATAATATCTAATCTTTGTTTCACGGTATGGGCTTGTAGGGGTGTAAAGGAAATAGTCGATACGCTTATAGGAAGTTGTATTATAAGCCCCATCCACAAACGCAGTAAGCTTATTTTTTTCATACGTTCCAGAAAAATAGACACCATATTGTTTTACCAAATCATCGTTATTGAAAGTGATTTTTGTTTTGGTATCGCCAGCCTTTACAAAACTATTGGGATTGTTTACATCTGAATTTTGATCATAATAATAATTAGCACCTATTTCATCCTCGCTATATTTAAACTTTTTGTAGTGAAGCCCTCTATAAATCCGGATGTCAATACCTCCATCTAGGGTTAAATATTTTGTTGTTTTATGTGTCAAGTTTACAATGGCACCATACCAATTGTGTTCGTTCATAGATGCAGTTCTTGATATTCCAGAATATGCACTAGAACCAATTACATAGCTTCCACTGTAAGGTGCTTTCGTCCACTTAGGATTAGCAGGAATATTGCTATAAGTATTTATACTACCCTTGTTTAAAAAGCTTTTTACAATAGTGCCTCCATTCCATGCTTCTATACTATCTACCATTATCAGGTTATTTGCATCTCTTTTTAGGCTGTATGCATTTGAACCATTGATACCACCTGTTGCCCCATCTCCACCACCACGGCCTACTGAACCATACAATACAACACTAAGGTTTGTTTTTTCATTTATCTTGTAATAATAATTGATGTTAGCCACTGGTTTGTGGTAAAAGTTTCGAACAAAATCAAATTGCTTTCCGTTTAAATAACCCCAAGTATCATTATATTTTTCTCCGCGAGCATGGATAGAAGTATCATTTGGATTACCATACAATGTTTGGTAAGTAGTTTTAGTAGCTGCGGTGTTATTAGCTGTAAAACTCCGCTGGTTATGCCATTGTGGTGCGCCAGTAATGGTAGCTGTAATAGTTTGTTTGCTATTTATTTCATAAGCCACGGTAGCAAAGTAGTTATAAGACTCAGAAGCAGTGCCGTTTACATAGCCATCGCTACTTGTACGGGAGGCAAGCAAGGATATTGCAAAACCATTTTTTAATTTACCTGTATTGTAACCGATTCCGGTTTTGATGAACCCATCGTTACCCACAGATGAACTAATCATTGCACCAGCCTTCATATCTGTTGCCTTAGTTACGATATTAATATTTCCACCCACAGCCGCAGTAGATAATTTAGAGTTACCCAATCCTCTTTGTACTTGTATCTGTCCTCCAATTTCTGCGAGTCCAGACCAGTTACTCCAAAATACCGCAGAGTTTTCCATATCATTTACAGGTACACCATTCACCATTACAGAAATATTGGTTTGGTCAAATCCTCTTATGTTTATTCTTGAATCTCCAGTACCTCCGCTTGATTTGGAAACATATACAGAAGGTGTATTCTCCAATAATTCTGGGAATTCCCTATTTGGACTAAACTCTGCTATTTGCGAAGCTCTGATTGTTGATAAAGCCACGGGCGTTTTTCTATCTATTGCCACATTGTTGGTTACTACCACCTCTTTCAACGTGGTTTCGCTAGAGGTTAACTCTATTGAACCAAGATTGGCTTGTACACTTACCTTCTTAGACAAATAACCAACGGCACTAAATTCTATGCTGTCACTATCGGCAGCCTTGATGGAGAAACTACCATCTATGCCGGAAACAAAAGATGCTTTTTTGCCTTTGATAGATATGGTAACACCTGGTAGGGTTTCCTTGGTAGTGGCATCTATCAGTTTACCTGTTATTTTCATTTGTGCAAAAAGTGCAAAAAGGGGTACCAAAATAAAGGATGTAGTGATAATGATCCTAACCAAAAAAGTAACACTTGTGCTTTTACTATTCATAATTATAAATTTGAGATGCGAATGTGGCAATGCAAATAAAGGAAATAAAACGCCGTAATGTTAACTTTTTGCAAATAAAGATAAATATAATTTAAAATATTCAGTAATTGAAAGGGTAACAGTAAATTAATATTACTTATTTAATATCACTCAGCTACTATAAATCACTTGAGCCGAAGGTCTGCTATCAACATATAATGATCACTAAGACCTTCGTCTTGCAATTCAAATTGTTTAACCACAAAACGTTTATCTGGTAGTATATAGTCAATACGTAGGGTAGGAGCCAGTGAGATAAACGTTTTTCCAATACCAAAGGATTTCTTTAGAAAAGCATCTTGCCTTTCTCCCCGTATGGTAAAATAAGCGTAGCTATTTGGAACGTCGTTAAAATCTCCAGTCAAAATATTTGGATATGGACATTTATAAGTCCATTCTTTTAGTAAGTTTGCCTGCACTGCCCTTCTTTTAAAGGAGGGTTTCATTTTCTCAAAAATATTTTTTGAAGCAGATAAGGCCATACTGTCATTGTTTTCCACTTTTTCTATGTTATCGTAATCATTCTTTTTAAATTTAAAAGATTGCAAGTGTGTCGTATAAATCCGAAGAGTATCGTGTCTATTTACTACATCTACAAACAAGGCACTTTCTCCTTTAGGAAACTTTAATCTACCGGTATCAATGATGGGGAATCTAGAAAAGATGATACTCCCAGATGCATATCCATTGGCAGTTTGGTAGTCTTTTGAAAAGTAATAGTATGGAAGTTCATCCGAAAATAAGCCGATATTATTTGCCGTTTCATTTGGATGCGCAATATTGTTATATGAATGATTAAACTCTTGAAAGCAGACAATATCTGGATTTAATTTAAGAATGCTTTCCGCCAATTCAGATCGTAGCAATTTTTTGGAATTCTTATCATTGTCAATACCATTAAATCCTCTAAGATTCCAGTCGATTATCCTTATGCTTTTTGTATCCTTTTCCTCAGAGAAGTTATTTTTAATATTATAGGCAAATACAACACTGATTTGTTGATATCCTAGGATAAGCATCAAGATGATGGCTATACCCCATTTTATATTTACAAAAAGCCAATAGAACAGTGAGAGTAATAAGATGGTTAATAAATAGGGAGCTGCAAGGCCAACAAAGCCAATGCACCAAAACTTTTCAGGAGATATATACGGCGACAAACATGCGCCAATAAAGCATAGTCCAACGCAAATAGTTACAACTTGCATTAAAAATTTAAACAGTCTGTTGGTGATATTTTTATTAGCCACGCTCTAAAAGTACCTAAAAAGACTTAATTAATTTTAATATCAGTTACAACCGGGTAGTGGTCAGATGCGTTTGATAATTTTGGAGAGTAATATTGGGTGGCATTTAACTGCTTACAAAGTAATACAACATCTATTCTAAGAGTAGGAGAAATTACGGAGTATGTTCCTCCCCAACCATATCCATTTTGCAAAAAGGCATCATTTAACCCAGCACTGATGTGTTGATAGACATAGCTGGAAGGAACAGAATTTAGGTCTGCACAAAAAACATAAGGCACTTTACAGCTATCCAATTGCTGTTTTATCAGTATTGCCTGCATTATATGTATTGTGTCGAAGTGTTGTAACTTTTTTGAAATAGTACTTTCTGAAATAGCTTCTGCATCATCCATTAAAAATGGATTATTACTAACATCCCCTCCCTGCCAATGTAAAAACATAGATCGTAAATGGGTATTATAGAATCTTATTTCTTTTCCATTAATATTTATGGTAGCATACATCAAATGTTCTGGCGAATGTTTCCTATTATAGGCAAATCGTCCGGAATCCGTTATCGGGAACTTTGATAAGATAATAGCTCCATATCTCCTCGCATAATACTCTTGTTTACAAGGGTCATCCACAGAAAAATAATAAAATGGGTATTTTAGGGTATCAATTAGATATTTTAAATTTGAAAACAACCATTTGTTTTCCTCAAAACTGCTGAAATCCTGAAAGCATAATATATCAGCATTTGTTGACTGAATAAAATTTTTTATCTTTCTTCTCGGAGAGTTTGCTGTGTCGTGGCGTATTTCACAATCAACAAAGTCGTCAACATTCCAAGATAGTAAACGTATTGTTCCTGCTTGCTTTTGTTGTACAAAATCATTTGGTTTATGGAGCCCGATTGTAGAAAAAATATTTTTATACCCCACTGTTAATATCAGGAAAAGAAAAATACTTTTTTTCTTTAAAATAAATATACCGATTAATAAAACCAATAGCATGCCTATCAAAATGCATGGAAATAATAAGGCTAAAAAAGTAAAAGGAGGAAAATGGATGGGGCTTATGTAGGGAGTTAAGCTAGAAATAAAATAAAATATAGCATAGAGCCAAATGCATATTTTTAGAAACTTTAAGAAGTTATTCATTAGGGTTATTCTATAATTCTTCTTTGCTAGCTTTTTTTAGAAAAGATTTCTCCTCATCCGTAAGCATGTGATAACCATCTTGGTTTATCTTATCAAGGATGTCATCCAGTTTTTGCTGGGTTATATTTGGTGTCTTTTTATAAGGTGGTTCACTAGTTTTATAATAGAGTGTGTCCTTTTGAGATTTACCCACTTCTTTCTTTTCTGGATTGAACAGACCGTCACCCCAATTCCAAAATGTAGTCATCCAAGCCCCCATGTCATTGCCTTTTCCCAGTTGTTTTATGTAAAGGAAGCCAACCGCACCACCAGCCAAGTGGGCAATGGCCATTCCACCACTTGCACTGGCAATGGTGGCATAATCAATGGCCACAAATATTAAGGTGAGTACCCACAAAGGAATGCCGCCATTTATCAATGGGAAAATACGGTATTCCGGGGCAAGTGTTGTGGTGCCTACCGCTACCGCCATTACTGCTGCACTACCACCCATCATTGGTGGTAAATAGTCAACACGCAGAGCAAGAACAGGGAAGATATTATTAGTCAACAAGAAGAATACACCTCCTACAAAGCCGCCATATAAATAAATAGGAAGTAGTTTGCTGTTGCCCGTTAAATCTTGTAGTATATACCCAAACCCCCAAAGCCACAAAAGTGTACTGATAAGTTCCCACACGCCTAAATGACTGAACATATAGCTTACCAATGTCCAAGGTCTTGAGCCTAATTTTTCCAGGGATGCCGGTAAACTGAACCAGTCAACAATTTGGTGCTGAAATAAATCGCCAGGCATTTCAGAGAAGAAATAAACAATCTTTAAAAAGTTAAGTAGAATGAAAACAGTGGCATTGATAATAATTAGCCATGTAAGTGCATTATTATCCTGCCCCAATAATGGTATTCTTCTATTGCTGTATTCTTTTATGCCCACTGTAAAATTGTTTTTTGTAAAAATAAAAGCTATTGCGTTATCCAATTGCTAAAAGATACTAGACTTACAATCAGTAAAACGTTTTTTTATTGGTTTTGTTCCAAGTAATTACCAGTAACAGGCCAACTATTGCACCGCCTACGTGTGCCCAACGGGCTACATTGTCCCCGGCAGAATTTCGTATTGCAAAGAATAACTCATAAGAAAAATAAGCCAATCCCAGCCACTTTGCTTTTACAGGAATAAAAAAGTACAAGTAAATATATGTATTAGGAAATAGGTAAACAAACGCTGCCAGTACCCCAAACACAGCTCCACTCGCCCCAATGGTCGGCGTATTTATTGTTTCCTTATAATGGTTTGAAAGGACATCCAGTAACTTTCCTGCTGCATCGTTATCATCTGGATTTGCACGTAGATAGTTAGTAAACTCATCATTCAGCATGATATTGTGCTTTGTGGCATAATTCATCATCGCCTCTGCGGCTCCAGTTCTATTGCTTGCGTGCATGGCAACCAAATCAACGTATTCTTTGGTTAGATGACCAATCTCGTAATTCAAAAACAACAAGTGCAGCAATGCCGCACCCAAACCACAAATGATATAAAAGATAAGGAATCTTTTTCCTCCCCAAAGGTTTTCCAATACGGCGCCAAACATCCAGAGAGCCAACATGTTGCCAAAGATGTGGCCAACGCTACCATGTAAAAACATGTGTGTAACCAATTGCCATGGTTGAAACAATGTACTTTTCCAGGTATGCAACGCAAAATAATCATCCATCGAAAAGCTAAATTGCTTCCCAATGGTGTTCTGCGCAATAAAAACCAATACATTAATTATCAGCAGGTTCTTGATGATAAGCGGCAAAACCTCAAACCTACTGGGTCTAAATTCATTCATAATATCTATTCTAAAAAGAAAATTTTAATCACTCCATCATCCTCTGTGCGCCCCTCCCCTATTTGCCTATGCTTGCCTCAACTTCAACTGAACCACATTCTCTATGTGATGTGTGTGCGGAAACATATCTACCGGCTGCACTTTTGTAACCACATATTTTTCGTCCAGTAATGCCAGATCCCTTGCTTGTGTGGCAGGATTACAGCTTACATATACTATCAACGGTGCTGCAATGTCCAGTAGTTTCTTCACCAGTTTTTCGTGCATACCTGCACGTGGAGGATCGGTGATGATGACATCTGGCTTGCCGTGTGTTTCAAAGAAGGCATCATCACAAATATTTATCACATCTCCAGCTGTGAAGTAAGAGTGATTAATGTTGTTTAACGCTGCATTTTCCTGCGCATCCTTTATGGCATCCTCTATCAGTTCCACCCCAACAATCTTCTTTGCATCCTTACTACAGAATATCCCGATGCTTCCTGTGCCGCAATATAAATCGTACAGCGTTTGTGTGCCATCCAACTCTGCAAAGTCCCTAGTTATCTGATATAATTTCTCTGCTTGCTTGGTATTGGTTTGAAAGAATGACTTAGGACTGATCTTAAATTGAAACTCCTCCAGCTTTTCTATAATGTAGCCATTGCCATGATAGGCAATCGGTGTAAGATCGTAGATGCTGTCATTAAATTTGCGGTTGATGGTATATAGCAGTGTGGTGATGGCAGGAAATTCTTTTAACAAAAAATCAAAAAGGCTGGTCTGCATCTTCTTATCCTCAAATCCCAAAACAATGTTCACCATTATCTCACCGGTGGTTGCAATGCGCACCATCATATTTCGCAGCCAACCCTCATGGTTTCTGATGTCCCAAAAGCTATAACCATTTTCTTTGGCAAAAGTTACAATTGCCTTGCGCATCAGGTTGGTAGGTTCTTCTTGCAGGTGACAAACATCTATTTCCACCACTTTGTCAAACTGTCCTTTTGCATGGAATCCTGCGGCACCAATAGTTCCTTCAATGGCTTCGGTCAATTTATCTTCGGCACGCAATTGTTGAAACTCTTCTTTAGGGATAAACCTTCTGGTGGCAAAGGTATATTCCAGTTTATTACGGTAGTGGGTGGTGGCATCTGCACCTACAATAGGCATCAACGGCGGCATTTCAACTTTACCGATACGTCCCAGATTATCTGCCACCTGTTGTTGTTTATATCCCAATTGTTGACTGTATGGAAGCATCTGCCATTGGCAACCACCACATACGCCAAAGTGCTTACAGAAAGGCGTTACCCTATCTTTAGAATATTCCTTAAAGCTTAATGGATAGGCTTCTGCCCAGTCTTTCTTGTTTTTCAGCAACTGAATATCTACAATATCTCCAGGTATGGTTCCTTCTATAAATATTACTTTTCCATCTACCCTTGCCAGCCCTTTGCCCTCGGCGGCATAAGTTTCTACCAATACATTCTCCAATATTACGGGCTTCTTAAATTTTCTCACGGGGTAAAAATAATGGTATTGAAATAACTAATGCCAATTCAATGTAGGAAGAGAAAAGGATTAACCGCAAAGTTCGCCAAGTTATTACGCAAAGAAGGCAAAGGGTTTGTTGATTTGGGGCAAGCCATTTCATTTGAAGTACGCAAAGAAGGAGCATATGAAAAACGCTTTTATCTAGAATAATATCCCACGCCTGCGCCTTCTTTGCGTAATAACTTAGCGAACTTTGCGGTTGAACTATCCTCCATATTAAAAGGATGTTTATTTCCAATCGCCTACTATTCTTTCTCCCATTGTGCACTTGGCGAATTGCCTTGCATAGGCGTACTCAATAGTTTAAAGCCATCAAAGCTTAGATAACTGTTGTCGCCAATATTGCGCAGCCTAAAATATCTGTCGCTGCCTTGCACAGGCTCCACCATCCACATGGATAATTGTGATTTACCATTCGTTGAAAGTAAATTATACCTATCCGCCGTGCTGATAAAATTCTCTTGCCATTTATTTTTAATCACCACATAATCAGTGCCTTCCACAGGCAATAAACTCCATTGCGCACTCCACCAACCTTGGTCTATGGTGCCACAGGCAAGTGGTCCTTTCTGGTTATTCAAATACCCATTCATGGCGGCATTTTTTAGTTTTACAAATGCCACATTGGGTTGCTCAGTAGGTGTTATTCTGTAATTGGTAGAATTATCATTTATATTTTGGCTGGCACTGCCAATAATACTGTTAACCATTGGGTACAATGTTGCCACCACAGCGGGCTTTTCGGTAAGTGGCACTATCACTATTGCGCGGGTTTTTATTGTTTGCCCGGGTTTTATCCAATAGCCAATCTGTACAAACCGTCTGCTTTTTACCTGTTTGCCACTAGCGCAATCCTTGTCGTCCACATTGGCAAGGATGGTACAGGCATCTGCCTGCAACGATACCTCTTTGTTGGTAAACCGTGCGCCGGTGGCATTGGTAATATCAAACCTTACCAAGTAGGGCGAGGCATCACTAGCAAATACAAAACCATCCTTATACAAAATAATCTTTGCCTCGGTAGCGGTATTGGTTACAAAAAAGTCTATGGAATACCTGCCAAAATTGCCTTTGTCGCTTACTTCTTTCTGTTTAAAATCAACAATTTTATACCCTGCATACAGCCCGTTTGCATTGGCACCAATGGAATCAGTGATATTAAAAACCTGCTGCTGACCATAGGCAACATCAGAAAAAACCAGTACAAACAGGAGGATTGTTGTCATTAACTTATTCATAATTTAATTTTTTAGTTGCTATAAGCAAGATTAGGATTTTTTCTTAATAAAAACCATTCAGTTAGTTGGACTCTACATTGCTGCCGCTGCTAAACCATATTAAAATATTGCATTGACAAACTATTTTATACTTTCTTATACGCTCACTTTATACTCTCCTTTAAAGCCATGTATCGATACCCGTGCCATCGGTAGTTGTCATCTCCTGAAATAGCTTGTCAGTTAAATGGGCAAAACCGGAGAAGATGGAAACAGAAAAAGTTGGGAATGTATAC
>JANYEU010000233.1 GCA_025362915.1 Chitinophagaceae bacterium
GAAACGCATTAAACGAAATTGAGTTTTTGATCAAAAAAGGAATGTTTATAGAATTGAAAGATATTATTATTGCCAACCCAGAAGTTTCAATGGATGATGACGATAGAAAATTGGCTGACTTTATTATGAAATTAAATAAACGTCAAGCCGATGCCGCTGCTTCCAAAGATGAAGAAACCAGAGCAAAATTATATTGGCAACATGATGAATTAAATACAAGATTGTGGTGCCGATTAGCTAACTCTTGTAATAATGCAATCTTTTCAGTCCCTTCATTTAGCAATTTTAGCACCTTTGGAATGAGTGATACAACAAAGGAAACTGCTTACAAAATCGTACACAAGTTGCTTCCTTTACCTTCTGACGATACGCCATGGGAAAAGATTTTTGATTTTAAAAATGATAGTGAAAGCCAATTGAAACTTTATGCACTTAGGAATTGGATGAATGACTTGTCTGAGAATATAAGAACAGATGAATTGGAAGACAAAATAAAATATTTACTAAATCAGTATAATCAAAGCCTCAAACAACATAGAATTTCGACGAAAGTAACCACAATACGTACTCTTGTGACAACTATCCCAAAAGCTTTATCAGAACTAATAAGACTAAAATTTGACGGCGCAATTGGGGCTTTCTTTACTGTTGCAGAACAACAGGTAAATTTTAAAAAATTCAAACAACTATCGGAACTTCCTGGACATGAAATTGCTTATATAACTCATGTGAATGAAAAAATAAATAAATAAAATTAATCTCCCACTCGCGCAAGTCTCCCGAAGGATGACTTGTGTGTACCAGTCAAGCCAGTTTGTAACTGGAATATGCTTAGATAAAATCAGCTAGTCCAGATGTTAGCAAGGCTGTTCGTTGATGTTAAGCGAAGCGCATCACGAACTGGCAGATAAACGGGATATTTATCCCGCTAGTGCATAATACCTTCCCCGCTGGTGCAAGCGTGCCGCTTGTGTCACTCGCTAATGTTTTTGCAGCTACTTCTTTTTAGGGGTAGCTGCTTTTTTAGTTGGGGGGGGTGTATATTTGTGAAAAATAACATGCCCGTCATTTCAATGTTTTACGGAATTATTATCAGGATGTTTTATTTTGATAATAAAGAACATCAATTGCCGCATATTCATATAGAATATTCAGATAAAAAAGCAGTGTTGTCAATTCCTGATGGTAACTTACTAGCTGGTGACTTTCCCGCCAACAAGTTGAAATTAGTTCAAGCTTGGGTTGAAATTCATAAAGATGAATTGATGGCCGACTGGACTTTAGCTGTAAGTGGTAGTACTGTGTTTAAAATTGATGCCCTAAAATAAAATAGTTATGAGAAATATTCAAAGTATATTAGCTACTGATACTTTTCAATTAGAATGTGTGTTTGATGATGGGGTAAAAAAAACAGCAGACATTACCCCCTATTTAAACGCAGAAGCTTTTAAGCCACTCACAGATATTCATATTTTTAAGCAAGTAAAGAACAACAAAAATTATGTTTCATGGCATAATGAAGAAGTAGATTTAAGCGCAGATACAATTTGGCATATAGGTATCTAACAAACAACTGGCTGAGCGCAGTACCATCTAGCGCAGGTCTCCTCCGCTGCCCTAGCTAGTCCTCGTCACTCGCTTATATCTGTAAGGACAGTGCATGTGTTTCACGTGTTCATTCGCTAAGATTACTTGCAAACACCCCCCAGCTAGTCTCAATATTTCATCTACACAGAAACCCATTCTGGGATAGTAAAGAGGAATAGCTGTAAGTACTTGTAGATAATCTCCTACAGTTAAATTTCTCAGTAAAGCTAGTCATTCGCTTATATCTACAAGGGCTAGTGCACGTGTTTCAGGTGTTCATTCGCTAAGATTACTTGCAAATATTTTATAACATCATTTCCTCCTCTCGCGCAAGTCTTCCGTAGGATGACTTGTGTGTACAAGTAGAACCAGTTTGTAACTGGAATTCGCTTAGATAAAATTCAGGAAAAGAAGGTTCTACCAAACAGATTTTCAACAAACACTTCCTTTGTGGAATACGCTAAAATCATCAGCCAGTCGGCAGATATCAATGCTGTTTTGAAGCAAGATAGAACTTGCGAATAAGAAGATTTGTAATCCATTTAAAAGAAAAATACTCCTTCTTCCCTATTCAATAGTATATTCAAACCCATGAGGAACAGCAAATAATCATGAAAACGATAGAAGCTAGATTTACAGCAAAAACCACACTACTCATATAAGGCGCAAAAGGGAAAATTGACAATCAAGGTAGGCTGACAGATGTGGCAACCGAGCGCGCACTAAAAAGTTTTCTGATTTGTTTTGCGAAATTGATGAGGACATAATTGGGAACAGTGAACGGTAATCAGTTAGTATTACTCATTCACTGGTTAATTGTTGTAGATACTGGCAACTTATCAACATCGGAATGCCAAGTGTTAAAAAAAGAATACGTTGCACCACTTAATTATGCTGTTTATTGCATAGCTACTTGTTTTTATTGGCAAAGAATAGTATTGTGCAAGTATAAACAGGATATAAAACAACACTTATGGCAACATCTAATTACGAAGAAAGTGACATCCGAAGTCTCGATTGGCGGGAACATATACGTCTGAGACCGGGTATGTACATAGGTAAGCTGGGCGATGGCACGATGGCGGATGATGGCATTTATGTGTTGATAAAGGAGGTGATGGACAACTGTATTGATGAACACATGATGGGCCATGGCAAGCACATTGACATTACTTTAAAAGATAAGGTGGTTACCATCAGGGATTATGGGCGTGGCATCCCTTTGGGGAAAGTGGTAGATGTGGTAAGCAAGATAAATACGGGTGCCAAGTACGATAGCAAGGCTTTTCAGAAGAGTGTGGGACTGAATGGTGTGGGTACAAAAGCGGTAAATGCACTAAGCAGTTACTTTAAGGTGACTGCCTATAGGGATGGCAAACAAAAGGCTGCCGAATTTGAAAGGGGGATATTGGTAAAGGAACATATCGAAGAACTCTCCACCGAAGAAAATGGTACGCACGTAGCTTTTATTGCGGATGATACCATTTTTAAGAACTATCACTTTTTGCATGAATACATTGATAACCAATTATGGAACTATTGCTATCTGAATGCAGGATTGATCATAGATTTCAATAACAAGAAGTATGTAAGCAAGAATGGATTGCACGATTTACTGAAGAGAAAGACGCCAGAAGATGAGCTTCGATATCCCATCATACACCTAAAAGGAGAAGATATAGAGGTTGCCATCAGCCATAATAATGACTATGGTGAAGACATATTTTCTTTTGTAAACGGACAATACACCACACAAGGGGGTACGCACCAACAGGCATTTAGGGAAGCGTATGTGAAGACAATACGCGACTTTTATAAGAAAGATTATGAAGCAGCCGACATCAGGCAGAGTATTGTTGCGGCCGTAGCTGTAAGGGTACAGGAGCCTGTGTTTGAAAGCCAGACCAAGACAAAGTTAGGTTCGCAAACCGTGAGCGAAGGCGGTAAGACGATGAAGAACTTTATTCAGGAATTCCTTAGCAAGGAACTGGATAACTTCCTGCATAAGAATCCTACCATTGCCGATTCTTTAAAGAAACGAATTGAGCAAAGCGAAAGGGAAAGAAAAGAATTGAGTGGCATCAGGAAACTAGCAAATGACCGTGCCAAGAAAGCCAACCTACACAACAAGAAACTACGGGATTGTAGGATGCACTTTAATGAAGAGCCGCCTGTGAAGAACCGAGATGAATACATGCTGGCACAAAAGAATACCACCGTTTTTATTACGGAAGGCGATAGTGCAAGTGGTTCTATTACCAAGGCAAGGAATGTTGATACACAAGCTGTATTTAGTTTGCGGGGTAAACCACTGAACAGCTTTGGATTGACTAAAAAAGTGGTGTATGAGAATGAGGAGTTCAATCTATTGCAACATGCACTGAACATAGAAGATGGGTTGGAGGGATTACGGTTTAACAAGGTGGTGATAGCCACCGATGCTGATGTGGATGGAATGCACATTAGGCTATTATTGATGACTTTCTTTCTGCAGTTCTTCCCCGACTTGGTAAAGCGTGGACATGTGTATATATTGGAAACACCATTATTTAGGGTTAGAAATAAGCAGGAAACAATCTATTGCTATGATGAAACAGAAAAGCAAGCTGCGGTAAAGAAACTGGGCAACAAGCCTGAGATTACCCGCTTTAAAGGATTGGGAGAGATTAGTCCGGGGGAATTTGAACGTTTCATCACACAGGATATGCGCTTGCAACCGGTATTCTTGGATCAAGGGGAACACATACAACAACTCCTAGAGTACTATATGGGTAAAAATACCCCACAAAGGCAGGACTTCATTATTGCGAACCTTAAGTTTGAAGTAGATATTGTGGAAGAAGTTGCCGTTTAACTTATGATAGTAATTATTTGTTTTATAATAGACCCCATAAGAATAAGATTAAAAAGATGATACATATTGTTTTTAATGAGCTGGATATTGCAGTATTGCAACAGGCAATAGAATTAGATTCTTCTCTACAAGGAACTATCATCCAGATAAAGGATGATTTTGGCGTAGGACTAATCAAGGACATTTATGAACCAGAAGGATATAGGAATAGGCGGAACTGGTGGCAGGAAGTGTTGGAATTTACACCCTACACAGAACAGATAGATTTGGTGGATGATAAACTAACCGTGCATCAACTCCTCAAACAATTAACGGAAGATACCAGCTTGGAAGTGTGGCTATGGATGGGGCAAAACCAACATGATGTATGTGGTTATTATTGGTTAATGGGTCAACTGAAGGACTTTCAAGGGAGGATTCAGGTATTATATCTCAATAATCTTCCTTTTATCAATGAAAAGGGAGGCATCTTCTATCCTACCAACCTACATCAGATTCTTCCAAAAGAGTTCCTGAAAGCCAAGAAATTGGCAAGGACAATTACACTGAGTGAGTTTGAATTAGATCCTGACGAGTGGAACAAGCTGTGTAATGAAAATGGGTATGTTAGACTATTGGAAGGTGGTAAGAAGATAGTAAGCAAACCTGCTGACCATCATGACAAGGAACTGCTTGGCTTATTGAATGAAGAACCTCAAAAGCTATCTAAGCTTTTGTCGATTGTATATAATAAGACTACCATAAAGGCAAGCGATGTGTTTATTATCTGGCGTTTGCGAATATTGAGCAGCGAAGGAAGGTTACTGGTAGATGGTGATTGGGAAAGGGGTTGGAAAGAGATTGGGTTTTCTGCCAGATAATTATTGTTACAGTATCAAGACACATTATCATGGGATTCTACTGCTATTGAGCCGTACATAACTAAATGTTTTACTTTTAAGGTATGGAATCTACTTGAATTGGTTATTTGAATGTACTCGGGTTGACATTCATTGCATAGCAAATACCCTTGGTTAGCAATTTAAAATTTGTCAACTTGTTGCCTGTTACTATATTTGAAGCCTGATGAGAGAACAAATAGCAATTGAACGATTTTACTTCTTCTTTTGTTTCTATTTTAGAACAAGTGGGAGGGTTGTGTTTGCTAAAGCTTAAATGAGTAACTAAGAAACAACATACAATCCTGACCGATAGGTTGGGATTTTTTTTGCCCTTAAATGAAAATAGATTTTCACTAACGATTATGAACGAGACAGACTTAAAAAGCAAGCAGAAGAAAGCAGTATCCATTCAAGGATACGAAGGTAGTTTTCACCAAATGGCCGCTGAAAAATACTTTGGTGATGAAGTAACTGTTATCCCATGTGCAACATTCAGGGATGTACTAAAGATTGCAGAGGATAAGAAACAGAGTACGGGCGGGGTGATGGCAATAGAAAACTCCATTGCAGGGAGTATATTGCCTAACTATACGTTGCTTCAAAATAATAATAAGCTAAAGATAACCGGTGAAATATACCTGCCTATTGCGCAGCACCTGATGGTGAATCCAGGCGTTAAGCTGGAAGATGTGCATGAGGTTCATTCCCATCACATGGCCATCCAGCAATGTATGGAATATCTGGGTGAAAGACATTGGAAATTGGTGGAAACAGAAGATACGGCACTGAGTGCAAAGCATGTTTTTCAGCGCAAAAGCAAACATATTGCAGCAGTGGCAAGTAAGCTGGCAGCAGATATGTTTGGGCTGGAGATAGTGGCAGAAAACATTCATACGCAAAAGAATAATTATACCCGCTTTTTGATTTTGGAACGCATAGCGGAAGCAGAACCTGTGCTTAATGCCAACAAGGCCTCCATCAATTTTATTACCGACCATACAAAAGGAAGTCTTGCAAAAGTGCTTACGCTTATTGCAGGAGAAGATATAAACCTGAGCAAGCTACAGAGTATGCCGATAGCGGGAACCAACTTTAAGTATAGCTTTCATGCCGACCTTGAATTTGCATCCTTGCAACAGTTTAATAATGTATTGCAGGAAATAGATAAATGTACAGAACATATAAAGGTATTTGGAGTGTATAGGAACGGACAGGAAGGGTAAGCAGTAGCAGCCGGTTGCTCGTTTAAACTAAAATTATGACAGGAATAGTTTTTTCTACAACAACATCAACCACCTTAAAGATATGTGAAGGATATGCCTTGAAAATAGCATATCTTCTATGCGATAGTGTGATAGCATTGGGAGAAATGGGTTCCATGATGGAATTTAACATTATTGCAAATAAATTAGACCTTAAAAAAAGGATTTCACTAATTGAAAATGCAATGTTGGCTAACAAAGATGATGTAGGCTATAATTATGTGCAAGATGTTAAACAATCTATAAGGCAGTTTAAAGTTTCAAAACATCCTACCAAAGAGCAAATTGTATTGAACGCAAAAGTTGAAAAGAATTTTAATGATTACTTTAATCAATGTGTCAATAACTATAACCTACACCTAAACAGATTAGGTTTGGATGAAATGGGAACATTAAAAGAAGAAGACTATTTTTTCTCCTGCCCTCATGAAATGGATTCCAATGTTGTAACAAATGACATTGAGCCTAATAAAAAACTAGCCGAATCAGTTGTAAAATTATTGTATCCAAGTGGCAATCCTGAGGATTGTTTAATAAACTTTTTACCAATAGACTTTCCATGTATTGATGCCGAAAGGATTAATCGAACTAGTACACTTAACATTACTCGTGAAGAAATGGTGGAGGATGACCAGTTAGTATCCATGAGTCAACTTATGCTAACTCATATTGATAGGTTATCTACAACAGACCTAAAATCATTAAGGAATCATTTAAAATCAACTGGGAAATTATTCAGGGAAAAGATAGATGAGGTTATTAAAATTAATTGTGAAGGAACGAAAAACCTTGAGGAGAGGCAATTACATATAGATGAGGAATTGTATCCTGTAATAGCGAATTTACTAACAACCCTTAATGAAAACAATATATTTAAATATCACAAATTGAATGCGCATGTTGATGCCATGAGTTTTGAGTTACACATTGGAGAAGCTCCTGTTGAATACTATTGGAAATACTTTGAGAAGTATAATATTATAGGTGAGATTACTTTAAAATATGCAAAAGAGTTAGTGGCAAAAATGGAAGGAACAAGAAGAATGATTCCATTCATCTTTGTT
Organism: Chitinophagaceae bacterium; assembly: GCA_025362915.1. GTDB lineage: Bacteria > Bacteroidota > Bacteroidia > Chitinophagales > Chitinophagaceae > Parasediminibacterium. Next base: position 7,649 of record JANYEU010000233.1, read on the forward strand.
GCCAGTTTCTATATAAATGAAGATGAAATGAACGCGCTTTTAGTTCAGGATGATGATAATATTGTGAAACCCAGACCAAGGAAATTCATTGCTGTGGATGATTAAAAATAAAGGCATATATTATGAAAGCACTCGTATTTTCTACAAAGGAATCTTTGATAAGAATGAAGCATGAAGCCCATGCCCTAAAAGCAGCCTATTTGCTGGCAGATTCAGTGAGGGTATTTGGACAGATTGGTACACATATTCAATATGTGAGCAGATCTAAGAAGCTATCTTTTAAGTTAAAAGTAGATGCCATGGAAGAGTCATTTGCAGAAGATAAGCATGAGGAAGGTTTAAAATATATTAGTAGCGTAAAGCAAGGGATAAAAGTATTTAATCTGATAAAGCATCCTACACAGAAGCATATCGTTGCTAATTCCACTATGGAAAGGGCTTTTTTAAATTATTATAACGATTATTTAATAAACTACACACATTCAATGAAAGAAGTAGGTCTTGCAGAAATGGGGCCTTTGTTGGAAGAGGGAGTACTTGAAACATTTCCCTTTAAGAAATCTGAGAAGATTGTTCCATTGGAAAATTTGCCTAAAATAGATATAGCAGAGGAGATATTGGCGCTACTATACCCTAGTGGAAATCCACAGGATTCAGCGATACTATTTCTACCATTAGATTTTATAAGTAACGATTTTACAGAGGTAGAAGTAATAAGTGCTAATATAAATGAAGTTCAAGAAAAACCAGTAGGCCTAATTGACTCGATGCGAATAACAGATTATGTACAATTATCTGCCCTTGAATATTTATCAGCACAAGAATTAAAGACGCTAAGAAATCAGTTGAGCGATGATGGGAAATTATGCAAAGAAAAAATTGCAGCGTTTATCAAAATGAATGGTGAGGGTAAAGAAAGTGTACTGGATAGAAAAAAGTTTATGGAAAATAAATTTAGCCCAGAAGTTGTACAATTTCAGGCAAAGTTTGATGAGAATACAATCATAAAATTCATCAAAACAAATGAAGCATCAAATGCACTGATATATCAATTGTACGTAGGAGAAGCTCCACTTGCTTATTATTGGAAATACTTCGAAGAGCTTGAATATTTTGATGCTGCAACCTTAAAATACATAAAGGATAAGGTGGAATCAAACGAAAAACACCCAAGCCATATTCCATTTGTTTGTGTTACGGCAGCTTTCACAAATAATGAGTTTATGACTAATGTAATTGCAGAAAGTAAAGAAGAACTCAAGGTGCCACAACCAAGAAAATTCATTGCAGTGGATGATTAGATAATATTAAAGTGAAAGAACAACTTAGTTTCTTTTTCTTTGCGCTCCTTTTTATGACCTATTGCCTTTGTGGCAATTTTTTTAATTAATATACAAAGATGGGTACTACAACTCAAGAAGAGAACAAACGGTTTACTACTGCCAAACGCCTTGATGGAATAGGTGAATACTATTTCTCCCTAAAGCTTAGGGAGATTGATGAGCTGAACAAACAAGGCAAGAACATCATCAACCTTGGTATTGGAAGCCCCGATTTACCTCCACATCCTGATGTAATAAAAGTATTGCAGGAAGAAAGTGCCAAGCCAAATGTACACGCTTACCAATCGTACAAAGGTTCGCCGGTATTGCGCAAGGCAATTGCAGATTGGTATCACAGATGGTATGGTGTTTCGGTAAATCCTGATACAGAAATATTGCCTCTTATCGGTAGTAAGGAAGGTATCATGCACATCTGCATGACATATCTGAATGACGGTGATGAAGCATTGGTACCCAATCCGGGTTATCCTACTTACCGTAGTGCGGTTAAATTGGCAGGAGGAAAGTGCATAGATTATAACCTGAAAGAAGAGAACAATTGGCAGCCTGATATAAAGTCTTTACAAGCATCAGACTTATCCAAGGTGAAACTGATGTTTGTAAACTATCCACACATGCCTACCGGGCAATTGCCAGAGGTGGAAGTATTGACACAGTTGGTTGCCTTTGCCAAAGAGAATAACATCTTATTGGTGCACGACAACCCTTATAGCTTCATATTGAATGATGATCCCAAAAGCCTGCTGAGTATTGAAGGGGCAAAAGAGGTGGTGTTGGAACTGAACTCCCTCAGCAAAAGTCAGAACATGGCGGGCTGGCGTGTGGGCATGTTGGTTGCCGCAAAAGAAAGGATTGACGAAGTTTTGCGTTTTAAAAGCAATATGGATAGCGGCATGTTCCTTCCATTGCAATTGGCCGCTGCAACTGCTTTGGGATTGGACAAAAGCTGGTACGATAGCGTAAATGCCATTTATAGACAACGTAGGGAAAAGGTTTTTGAATTGCTGGATACGCTAAACTGTATCTATTCCAAGAATCAGGCGGGCATGTTTATGTGGGCCAAAATACCTGCCGGTTACAAAGATGGTTATGCCCTTAGCGATAAGGTATTATATAAAAGCAGTGTATTTATCACCCCAGGTGGCATCTTTGGCAGTGAGGGCAATGGCTTTATACGAGTTAGCCTTTGTGGCAGTATAGAAAAGTTTGAAGAAGCAATAGCAAGAGTGCTTAGTTGTTAGGGATTAGTGGTTAGTTATAAATGAAGGTTGGTCATTTTCTTAAACAGAACTTACCAACCTTTCTTATCCTTATCCATCAATTCTTGACTAACCACTAACCACTATCTTTTTTTTCCTGCGTTCTTGTTATAAAACTTGCGTTTACCGGGGTTGAAGCCTCCTCCTCCCCCACCACCACTTGTTCTTCGGGTGTTAGGTTGATAGGTAGGTGTGGCACCATACTGTTCTGGAACAGCAATCTTATCCACTGGCTTTCCCAGTAGGGTTTCTATGTCCGCAAACTTATTTTGTTCTTTCTCGCTCACCAGCGTCATCGCAATACCATCCTTTTCGGCACGGGCAGTACGGCCTATGCGGTGTACATAATCCTCACCATCATGCGGCACATCATAGTTTATCACCAGATCTATAGTATCAACATCAATTCCCCTACTCAATATATCAGTTGCAATAATAATGGGTATCCGTCCACTGGTAAAGCCCTGCAATACCTCTTCCCGCTGTGCCTGTTCAAGGTCGCTATGTATTTCTGCCACCTTCATGCGGGCTTGTTGTAGCTCACGGGCAAGTTGTTTCACATCCTGCTTCCGTCCACAAAACACTACTGCACTACGGTGTGGCGTAGTTTGCAATAAATATTTTACCAACGGAAGTTTCTGTGGTTCATATATTATATATGCCTGCTGCACTATCTTTTCAGGCGGTCTGGAGATGGCAATATTTATCTCGGCAGGTTCATGAAGTATGTTGCGGGCAAGCCTTCTTATCTTTTCTGGCATGGTGGCCGAAAACAAAAGTGTCTGTCTCTTTTTGGGAAGATGCGAGATGATACTGTTTATATCATCCTGAAAACCCATGTCCAGCATACGGTCTGCCTCATCCAATATCAAGAACTCTATCCCACCAAAATCTACATAACCCATCTTCAAATGCGCAAGCAACCTGCCCGGCGTGCATACCACTATGTCTGCACCTGTTTGCAAGGCCTTCTTTTCAGCCACAAAGTTCTGTCCGTCGCTACCACCATAAATGGCAATAGAACTGATGTTGGTAAAATACGAAAGCCCCTCTATCACCTGCCCTATCTGTATGGCAAGCTCGCGGGTGGGTACCAATATCAGAGCATTTACATGCTTATGGTTATTGTTGATGATAATCTGATTCATTACCGGCAGCAAAAACGCCGCTGTCTTTCCAGTACCCGTTTGTGCGGATGCAATGAGGTCTTTCCCCTGCATTATCAATGGTATTACCTGTTCTTGCACAGGAGTGGCGGTTTGATAGCCTGAAGACTCTATCCCTTCTAAAAGTGTTGGCTGAAAATTAAACGCTGTAAACTGCAAAATGAAATTGATTTATGATAGCAAACTTATATAATTGCTTTCTTATTAATTGATTGAAGTGGCTAAAGATAATGAAATTTAAACGTAATGTCGAAAAGCCACAAGAATTCAGGCTCTATTATCCTTTATAGGTGTCGTAAGATACATAAGTTGATGGCAAGTTGTATATAAGTTGATGGCATCTTATACACAAGTTGATGGCAAGTTGTTCATAAGTAGGTAGCATAAGATACATAAGTTGGTGGCAAGTTGTACATAGGCTTTTATTGGGCTGTTGATTTTTTTGGTTGAAAAGAATAAAAAAAAGAGTTTATAAAGTATATACTATAGGCACTCAATGCCTTAAATATATTATTGTACAATATCCCCTTTGTGAAACTATTGCGGTAATAAGGCTTTTGAAAAAAACAAATCAAACAAACCTGCTTCTGATTGGTTACAACAATATTGGCAGCTTATATAAATGCAATATTTCGTTTTGTAAATAAGGGAAGGGTAATGATATAATTTTTTGCTTAAATCATGTAACAGTAACTTTAAAATTCAAATCAACTTTACATAAATTAAATAATCATGATAGAGATAATTTGGTTAGAAGATAATTGGATACGGAAATGGCATAACACTGATAAGAAAATGGGCTATATAAAGGTTGATGCAGTGTTGTTTGAAGGAAGTTAGTATAGATTTAGGAGGGCTTAAACGGTCTTCCAAATAAATTTAAAGGAAGAGAGTTAACGGAATAAAACTTTAATTCTACATAATTAAAGTTTAGTGCATATATTCGGCGATGGCAAAAATGGAAATCCGAATACTGCTTGCTGACGATGACATAGATGATTGCGATTTGTTTGCCACTGCTTTGGTTATGCTGGAAGAAAAATATTCATTTACAACAGTTCACGATGGCAATCAATTAATACAATACTTAAAAACATGTATGGTAACATCTTTGCCAGATATTATTTTTCTTGATTTGAACATGCCTTGTAAAAATGGTTACGAGTGTTTGGTAGAGATAAAATCAAATGACAAATGGAAAAATATACCCGTTATTATTTTTTCCACTTCTTTTGATCAGCAAACCATCAATCAGGCTTATAAGGTTGGTGCAAGGCACTACATAGGCAAACCCAGTAGTTTTGAAAAACTTAAAAAAGTAATTCAATCGGCAGTTTCATCTGTGTTTGAAACCCAACAGGCAATTATTGATATAGAAACCTTTGTTCTTAAGCCCTAAAATGGTTTATTATGAAAACTGGAATGGATCATAATAATTTACAATTCCTGGCAGGCGGCGGAGAAATGGGCATGCTTACCCGTACAAAGAATTGGGACAATACGCCAGTGGGTAACCCAGAAACCTGGCCACAAAGCCTGCGTACAACCCTTAGCATTCTTCTTAACTCTAAGTTCCCCATGTTTTTATTCTGGGGACCTCAACTTATTTGTTTTTATAACGATGCATACCGATCTAGTCTAGGAAAAGATGGTAAACACCCAAAAATATTAGGCAAGCCGGCAGAAGAATCATGGACAGAAATCTGGGATGATATAAAGCCATTGATAAATCAGGTTTTAACAAAAGGTGACGCTACTTGGAATGAAGACCAACTATTGCCCATTTATCGTAATGGAAAACTGGAAGACGTGTATTGGACATATAGCTATAGCCCTGTAAATGA
>JANYEU010000261.1 GCA_025362915.1 Chitinophagaceae bacterium
ATTTACCAGCTACATGCAACTGGATTTAACCATTCGCAGCTAATGTATATTATTCTAAAGTTTTATATCGGATGATGAGTGGCAGGCAGGTATAGCCACTGCCAAGAATGCAGGAAATTTCGGGCTTTCAAAACAACTAGAGATGGCTGAAGCCTACAGTTGGAGAGAAATTGATTTAAAAGGAAACCCAATTCCTATTCCACAACATACAAATAGTAATGGTGTCACTTTTGCCAGAGGATTTCCAAATAAGGATGACTGGTATTTTTCGTTTCAGTTGAGGGTGGATGTGAAATTGGATGCATTCTTTGGATCAGATTTGTTTTCGCCTATAAATAATCCTCATGGTAGAGGCCAGCTAAGAAACCCGAGAAGGGTTTACTAAGATACTATTGATTTGGTTTGTAATTTAAATGCAATCAAAAGAAAACCCCATTAAACATGATTGTTTAATGGGGTTTGTTGTAAAGACTATAAGGTTCTTAAATTTTTGCATATTAATAAACCGTTAAGTCCGTGCCGAAAAGCGGGGGCTTTTTATTTGTTATACCCTTTTCCTTATCTTCACCGCCTTATGAGTAAAATAGAAAGAAGTAAAAAGTTATTGGGCGTAGAAAAGGAACTTGATTTGAAAGAATTGAAGTCTGCATATAGGAATATGATGAAAGATTTTCATCCTGATAAATTCCAGGATAACGAAGACGAAAAGAAAGCTGCAGAAGAAAAGAGTAAAAAGATAATAGATTCGTATCATTTCTTGGTTAGCATTGCCCCTGAAACTAGAGAGGCAAACCTTTCTCAATACAATGAAACCATCAATAATGCTTCTATTGATGATTTTCAGTATAAGGATAAGATAGAAATGTTAACTATTGATTTCTCTGATGGTGCAACGTACGAATACCATGGTGTTCCGAAATCAGCGTACAAGAATTTGTGTACTGCTCCTTCTGTTGCTAGGTATGCACGTAGACACATTTGCAATACCTACATTTATAGAAGTACAAGCAAGCTTGTTGCTGAAAATAGTTAACCCAACAAAAATAATGTCATCCCTTTTGGGCCATGAGCGCCCAATACCAACGACTGCTCAATGTCGGCAGTCTTGGATGGGCCGGCAATAAATACCCCAAACTCGTACTTGGTTCCTGCAATCCTCTCGTAGGCTTGGTGCATGTTGTAAACGATTTCTTTTCTGCTTACAACCACTGCCAGTTGCTGCGTAATGAAAGGCAATACCAATATTGTATCAAGCTGTCAGTAACCCACATTGCCCCATTCTCAGCTACACCAAAATGTGCGGGAATAATTGCCAAATCCACATCTTCCAAACTATGTGCATCTTCCTTAATGGAGTCTATATAAGTAGAGACATCGCCTAGTTCAGCAATGGTTGTCACCGTTCTTTCTTGTGTTATGGCTTCCTGTTGTAGTATTGTTTTTATGGCGGAGTAATCACCTACCTCATGCACGGTTACATGAAGTATATCCAATCTAATCTTTAATGCCCCAATCCATTCTTCATGGGTGGTCGTTATAGATATATCTATAACTGGTAAAGCCGTGTCTGCTGGCTGGTTCTTCAATACTTCCCTCAATATATTCTCTCTGCTGCTCATAATGTATTTAGTTTCAGGTTACTGGTTACAAGTTTCAAGTTACTGGTAACCTGTAACCAGTACCCAGTAACTTGAAACCTGCCTTTATCCTCTGTTCTTTTTATACCATTCCTTAAATGATTCCTCTGGCGGTGCGGGCATTTCCCTTTGTTTGTACCAAGGATTCATTTTATTACTCACCACAAATGGTGTATGCTTCAACACCCATCTTGCAGCTTTGCCAGATATATCATAAAGGGCAGGTTTGGATAATACCCATCCCATCATCTTCATGCTGGTATTCTTAGTAACAGGGCCCAACCCTTCTTTCATCAATACCTGACGCCATTTGTATAGTTGATCATGTATATCAATCTTCACCGGACAAACATTGCTGCAACTGCCACAAAGGGTGGAGGCAAACGGCAAGTCTTTATTTGCACGCATATCAAAGTTGGGCGTAAGTATACTTCCTATTGGTCCGGCTACCGCATTGTGGTAACTATGTCCACCGCTTCTTCTATAAACAGGGCAGGTGTTCATACAGGCAGCACAACGAATGCACTTCAATGAGTTCCTAAAGTCTTCCTTGCCCAAATGTACGCTTCTGCCGTTATCTACAAACACAATATGCACTTCCTGATGTGGTTGTGGTATCTTAAAGTGACTGGAGTAAGTGGTGATGGGTTGCCCGGTGGCACTCCTAGCCAACAAACGAAGGAATACCCCTAGGTGATGTTGCTTGGGTAATATCTTTTCTATACCCATACAGGCAATATGTACATCGGCCAAGTGTGCCCCCATATCTGCATTGCCTTCATTGGTGCTAACTACAAACTCACCTGTTTCGGCTATGGCAAAGTTTACGCCTGTCAGTGCGGCACGTCTGGTAAGGAATGTTTCCCTTAGGTGTTCCCGTGCAGCAGCAGTAAGGTATTTAGGATCTGATGCGCCCTTTTCTGTACCAAGATACTGGTGAAACAATTCGCCAATCTCTTCTTTCTTCTTATGGATACACGGTAATACGATATGGCTTGGCGGCTCTTTAGCCAACTGCACAATACGTTCGCCGAGATCGGTATCTATTACTTCAATGCCGTTTGCTTCCAGGTGTTCATTCAGTCCGCATTCTTCGGTAAGCATGCTTTTGCTCTTCACCATGCGGTCTATATTGTGCTTCTTCAGTATGTCATGCACAATCTTGTTGTGTTCTGCCGCATCTGCCGCCCAATGCACAATCACCCCATTTGCCTTTGCCTTCTCTTCAAACTCTTGCAGGTATTGACTAAGGTTGCTCAACACATTATTCTTTATCTGCGAAGCATATTCCCTCAATTGTTCCCATTCGGGTATGGCATGGCTTGCCAAGTCTCGCTTTTCTCGGATAAACCAAAGCGTTCTATCATGCCAGTCCACCCTGTCTTCATCAAGGTTAAAGTCTATCGCCGCATCCGCATGATTGGTAATTTTACTATGCACTCTTTTTAGTTATGAGTTATGAAATATGAGTTATGAGTCGAAAGTCAATAGTTGTGTTAGTTGTTCAATATCTAAAACTTTCAACTTTCGACTTTCAACTTACGACTTGTTCAAGATTTCCGCAATATGAATAATCTTTGTCTTGCTGTTCTGTCTTTTCAGTATGCCTTCCATGTGCATCAGGCAGCTCATGTCGGCACCGGTAATATATTCCGCTTCGTGGCGCACATGGTCTGCCACCCTGTCCTTACCCATCTTGGCGCTAACGGCTTCCTCTGCCACACAAAATGTACCACCAAAACCACAACATTCATCAATCCTATCGAGTTTAATTAGTTCTACATCTTTTACCATAGATAATAAACTACCGGGCTTGGAAAAAGGTTCAGCATTAAGTTCCGACATCTGGCTTAGGTGCAAGCCCCTTTGTCCGTGGCAGCTTTGGTGCATCCCCACCTTGTGTGGGAAACTCGCTTTAATATCATCCACCTTCAATACATCCACCATAAACTCACATAGCTCATACATAGTCTTCCGGATATGTGCTTCCTCAGGTGCGTTCTTTTCTGTGTGTAAATGATGTTTTATGTGCAAGGTGCAGCTACCCGATGGGCAAACAATGTAATCGTATCCGGCAAAGTTCTCTGCAAACAACTGGCTACAGCTTTCTGCCTCATGTTCGTAACCACTGTTTGCCATTGGCTGACCGCAACAGGTTTGTTTGAGGGGATAAGTAACCGTACAACCATGCTTTTCCAGCAATTCCAG
>JANYEU010000280.1 GCA_025362915.1 Chitinophagaceae bacterium
CCTGCGCAAAACAAATGCTACCATAAACCATAACCAGCAGCAGTAGTGTTGAAGCTTTTTTCATATAAAAAGTTTAGAATAATATACATTAGCTGCGAATGGTTAAATCCAGTTGCATGTAGCTGGTAAATTATTTGTTTATCAATGAGTAAAATTTGAGAGAATAGACGTGAATACCTTTTTATAGCTTAAAAATCATGAAATAGTTGACGAAAGACTGATTCGATATTGCTGTATTAAAGAGGTTTAGCAGCCAAAGTATATTATTATATCAATTAAATTGCTAGAGACCAAAATGCCAAGATGAAAAGCTAGACAAAGCGTATACTACACAAGGACAAGGAATAACAAATGTTGATGCTTATTGGCATACAAAGTTTGGATTATACTGTATTCAAGGTAATGCTGCGGAAATGACAAGCACCAAGGGCGTTGCAATGGGTGGTTCTTTTAGGCAATATGCAAGAGAGTCATATAACGACCAAACACAATCATATAGTAAAGCTGAAGATTGGATAGGATTCAGATATGTTGTAACGCTACGATGAAAACATACTCAATATTACTCCCCGAACAACTTTACTGTCATTAAACCAAAAAAAGGTCAAAAGCATTCAGTCCTAAAACCCCTTGCTTTCAACCTCTTTTATACTCTCCTCAAACTCATAATTCATCACTCATAGTTCATAACTAACGACTACGCCTGCACATTAGCCGAAAACATTGGGCTCCAGTTGCCCTTTTCGTTGCGGCTGTTCACCCAACGCATCCAGTAATACACTGGCTTTCCGGCATCAGTTCCCACAAAATCGGTTGCAAAAACAGCATTGCTAGTAGAGCCAATGTAGGTTAGTTCACTAGCTTCAACCGGTGCGGCACCACCTATTTTCTGCCAAACTTCGCAGGCACTTGCCCCATGCGGATGGGCATGTTTGTTAGAAGCACTATCCAAAAGGGTTATCACATGGTGCAATCTTGCACCGCCGTCAGCTTTCCCAATTGGTGTGCTACTGCCCATTGGCACATGCGGATGTGCACCACCCAACACCGGAATATTAAACGTATCCCTGTCGGCCGGGAGCAATACGCTGTCGGGAAAATCTCCATAAATACCCCTCAAAATAACCTTCATCTCTTCCTCGATTACATCTTTTTGCCCCACATTTGTTTTTGTACTCGTGGCGGCTGTAGTAGCCAATGCGTAAATGACAATCCATTCTGCGTACTTATCCGTCAGCTTTGTTTTGTTTGCCGGTGTAATCAATAGTCGCGCGAAATTGAGTAATATGTATGCAACTACAACCTGAAAATAAATACTTAAAAGACTCTCTTTTGGAGGAAAATGTGCCATTGTTGATAAATTTTAATTGTGTTTAAATAATTTTTCTTTGCCTCATCAACACCCTATTTATACCTAAAACTGGATGCTGCTTACTAATAAGCGCTCAAATTGCCCATTTATTCAATTGAATCATGTTTCCATTCAGTTGATTCTTTCTTTCATTCAATTGAATCACCTTTCCATTCAATTGAATCTTTCTTTGAACCAATTGAATCATGTTTCCATTCAATTGAATCTTTTCTTCATTCAATTGAATCCTTCTTCCATTCAATTGAATCATATTTCGATTCAATTGAATAAATGAGCCATAAACTAAGGCGGCTCCACCAAACCGGTGGCAAAGAACAATTTGAGGGCAGAAGGAAAAGTGGTTTTATCGAGCGGAAGAGAAGTATTGTGTAAAAAAGTGGAAAGGTGGCTGCGGCAAGCGATTTTGGAAATCAGGTGGTGGAAGTGACGTATGGATGAAAGGAATTGGGGGATGGATAACAGAAAGATAAACCGGATGGTGGTGTGCGGACAGAAGCCCGACCACCAATAAACGGGTGGCGGTGTGGCAGCTATCTGTGGTATTTTTCTATTGGGAAACATTGTATTGAAATACTACAGAAAGCATTATTGGTAAATGGATAAGGTTGTACACAAAGCTGCTGATGCCAAGAATTACTTAAACAATAACTTATAAATATCTTCTTGAGTGATAGAAAGCATTTCGCCGGGCAGCAAGGCATTGATGGTTAATTTTTCAATGCGATACCTAACCAATCGTAAGGTAGGGAAACCAACAGAGGCGGTCATCTTGCGCACCTGTCTGTTTTTGCCTTCTTTTAAGGTTAGTTGTAGCCAAGGGGCGGGTATTTCTTTCCGGAAACGGATGGGTGGATTTCTTTCTGGAACGATGGGAGGATTAGCAAAAAGAGTTGCCTTGCAAGGTTTGGTTTGGTACTGTTTTCCGTCAATATTGATGGATGTTCCTTTTTGCAATTGCGCAACGTTTTCCTGCGTAATGGCACCATCCACCTGCACCCAATATTCCCTTTCGTGGTTAAAAAGCGGATTCAGCAAGCGGTTATTCAGTTGTTTATCATTGGTCAAAATCAATAAACCCTCACTGTCATAATCCAATCTCCCCACGGGATAAACATCTTTTGGCACTTCGAAATAATCGGTAAGGGTCTGCTTCCCCTCCATTGGAGAAAACTGCGAAAGCACCAAATAGGGTTTGTAGATGATGAAATAGTCCATTACAGTGGTTAGTTATTAGTGGTTAGTGGTTAATGGAATCTGAAAAATCTAACCACTAACACTATTTATGCCTGTTCAAATCGTTTTGTCACTACATCCCAGTTTACAATGCTCCAGAAAGCAGCGATATAATCGGGGCGTTTGTTTTGATATTTGAGGTAATAGGCGTGTTCCCAAACGTCCAATCCCAATAGCGGCGTGCCTTTTAGTTCGCTCACATCCATCAGTGGATTATCTTGGTTGGGCGTAGAACCGATGATTAATTTTTTATTATTATCCAATACCAACCATGCCCAGCCACTACCAAAACGGTTTTTTCCTGCATCTGCAAACTTGGTCTTGAACGCATCGAACGAGCCAAAGTCCTTTTCTATCTGGGCAAACAGCTTGCCTTCTGGTTTCATGGACGACTTAGGCGTAAGGCTCTCCCAAAACAATTCGTGGTTGTAATGCCCGCCACCATTGTTGCGCATCTTGGGCGAATACTTGGATATCTTACCCAATAAACTCTCTAATGAAACAGAACTAATATCAACCTTTTCCGCCACAACGGCTTCGTTCAGGTTCTTGGCATACGCCGCAGCGTGCTTGGTATAATGAATTTCCATGGTTGTGGCATCAACCGCCATTTCCAAATCGGCATAACCATACTGCAACGGACGCTGCTTGTAGGGAATGGAAGTGCTACGTTTTTCGTTGACCATATTGGCAAAAGCAGGCAAAACGGTAGCAGACAAAGCAACGGCCGCAGTAGTTTTTGCAGCATCAGTAATAAACGCCCTGCGACTTGTGTTTTTCGTTGTCATTTTATTTAATTTTATGAATATTTTGAAAAACGGAAGGTAGTGACAAATTTTTTCACCTTCGTAAAAATTCTATAATAAGCTTCCTGATTGAATAATTGCGAATCGCGCATGGCCTTGTAGGTAAGAAAAACGCCCACCGGAATCAATATGATGGTAGAAAGCCACATACCCACAAAAACACTTACCACGCCTTCGTGCGCCAACCGTTCGCCAAAGGTATTGAGCAGATAAAACACCACAAAAAAGGCTATGGCAAACACCAAAGGCGCACCCAAACCACCCTTACGGATGATGGCACCAAGGGGGGCACCTATTAAAAACAGCACCAAGCACGCCACCGAAAGCGTAAACTTTCTTTGCCATTCTATTTCGTGCGAACGGAGGGTTTCTTGCTTGTGCTTATAGTCGTCGTTGATGAGTACCACACTGTTTTTTACATTATTTATCTGCCCGATGCTTCTTTCATAAATAAACCTTTTGATAGAATCCGGTATCTGTGCATCGAAAGGTTTGTTGGCTTTAACAGGTTTTGTTTTAACCCAACCAGTATCGGCATATTTAGTAAAAGTAAAGCTAGGGTTTACCTCCATGGCATATCGTTTAATATAAAAGCTATCTTCCTTGTGCAATGAATCTATCATGCTGGTCAATTGCCTCACGCTTAGCATCTTGGGATCGTACTTAAAGGCACTGTCGCTTGTTTTGTTCAGTCCAAAACTTTTCAGGTCGAACAACTTAGAATATCGCTTAAACCCAAGTCGTACAAACTCTGTGTTGGTATTCATCCGCATACCTTTTTCGGTGTAGCGCACCCCATTGTTCAACACAAACTCAAGGAATTGTTTATCGGGCGTTACCCGCATTATACCATCTTGTGCTACTAGAAGATTATCCTGCAGGTTATAGTTTTTTTCGTAAATAACAATGTCGTGGATGGTGCTATCATCTTTGTCTTTCTTGCCCAATTTAATTACATATCCTTCAATCTTATCATAAAAAACCCCTTCCTTAATGTCGAAAGAAGGTTTTGAAACGATGATATTGTACTTGATAGTAGCTAGTTTTAGCTGCGCAACAGGAATTATATTGTTGGAAAAAAGAAAGGCGACTCCGCCAATAAAAAAGGTGACAATCAGCAATGGCCGCATAAAACGAAGCAATGGAATACCAGCAGACTTGATGGCTACTATCTCGAAGGTTTCGCCGAGGTTGCCAAACGTCATGATGGAAGAAAGTAACAGCGCAATGGGCAATGCAAGCGGGATTACGTTGGCAGCCACATAGACAATCAATTGCAATATTACAATCAAGTCCAATCCCTTACCTACCAAATCATCAATATAAAGCCAAAAGAATTGCATTATCAGCACAAACAAGGCAATTAGAAAAGTTGCCAAGAATGGACCGATGAACGACTTGACGATGAGGATGTCTAATTTTTTTATCACCTGTGTATCTAATGAATGAACCTGCCAAAAGTAAAGCTTTCGTGGGCAAAAAAAATCCCACTACAAGAGCGGGATTATTAATTAACTTAATGACTATAACTTGTCACGTAAAACTTATTAGGCACCCAAGCGATGGAAAAGTTCCTTTACCTGATATTTCCACAATTGGGTCTGGTCCTTGATTTCAGCCTTTTCAGCAAAGTCGCTAATCATTAATACTGTTTGATTGGATATTTCAGTTTGCATGATCCTGAACTCAAAGAATTCTGTCTTTTCAAAATGCAACCACCTGTAGCGGATAAAAACATCTTCGTCAGAATCTACAATTTGTGCCTTATCCGGAGGGTTTCCCCCCCAAGAAAAACTAAAAACGCCTTCCCATTCGTCAACCTTGTCTGCAAACCATTCTTGCAAACCGGCCGGCGTACTTAAAAAATCCCAAAGGATAGTTGGCGAACATCTAACAGGGAACTCTAGTGTATATAATTGTCTTGTACTCATTCATCGAAACTTTAACTCCCTATAATTGTAGGGGCTGCAATAATAGAAAATAAAAGATAGTTTCCAAATGTTTTTTTTATTTGTTCGATTAAAACCCTTATTACACTACGAATAGAGAGCAAAAACCTTTTTAGATTATTTGTTTAAAGTCTATTTTGTAATTCTTTTATTAACCAGAGAATGGGAGATGGATATTAGGAAAGAAGTGTTTATTTAGACAAGTCCTAGTTTTTCTACAGCAGCAATGGCAGCGGCTTGGCTTGCATCTTTTTTATTGAAGCCCTTCCCTTCAGAAAGTACCTCTCCATCAAGAACAGTATTTATGATGAATACCCGCCTACTACCCTCAAGCTTTTCTTCATGTAAATCAAAGGTTAGCACCTTGCTATTCTTGCTTGCCCAACCAATTAGTTTGTTTTTTAGGTTGATGTCTATCAATTCTAGATCATCTACAAACATGTGTGGAATGATGATTTGTTTCAAGACCCAACTATGGGTTTTTTTATAGCCTTTATCAAGATAGACAGCACCAATAATGGCTTCGAGGGTATTGCCAAATATCTGGCTGTTCTTTAGGGCATTATCAAATTTGTTGAATAAGGCAATTTTTTTGAAGCCCATTTTAATGGCAATATCGTTCAGCTGCTGCCTATTGACCATTTTGCTCCTCATTTCGGTGAGGAACCCTTCTCCTTTGTATGGATAACGTTTAAACAGATAATCAGCTACAATTGCACTGAGAATGGCATCTCCCAGATATTCTAGACGCTCATTATTTTCTTCTGCAGAATCTTTTACACTCCTATGGCTTAATGCAGTTGTGTATATCAGTATATTGTCTGGCTTGATGCCTATTATATTGGCAACACTTTTCTTAAAGGATTTATCTACTAAATTTTTTTTACTGAAAAAGAAGTCTTTTACTTGCACGTGTTTTTTTAAGGGATATATTTTTTTACGATCACGCAAGCGTTGTGTCCTCCAAAACCAAAGGTATTACTCAAAGCCGCATCTACTACCCTTTCCTGTGCCTTATTGAACGTAAAGTTTAGTTTGGGATCCAATGCAGGGTCGTCCGTAAAATGATTGATTGTTGGCGGAACTATATCGTGTATTACACTTTTAATACAGGCAATTGCCTCAATAACACCTGCAGCACCCAAACAATGTCCTGTCATGGATTTTGTACTGCTTATATTTAAACTGTAAGCATGTTCACCAAAAACCTGCGTAATTGCCTTGGCTTCGGCAACATCTCCTATTGGGGTAGATGTTCCGTGGGTATTGATATAATGAATATCCTCTGGCTTCATTCCCGCATCAGCCAATGCAGCAAACATTACATTCTTGGCACCCAATCCATCTGGATGTGGGGCTGTAAGGTGATATGCATCGGCAGTGGCACCACCACCAGCTATTTCGCAGTAAATCTTAGCACCACGCTTGATGGCATGCTCATATTCTTCCAATACCAAAACACCTGCTGCTTCACCCATCACAAATCCATCACGATTCTTATCATAAGGACGGCTTGCTGTTTGGGGATCGTCATTGCGTTCGCTCATGGCTTTCATTGCGTTGAAACCACCCACACCAGCTTCACTGATTACCGCTTCGGAGCCACCTGTCAATACAACCTCCGCTTTTCCTAACCTAATTGTATCAAATGCGGAAATAATGGCGTTTGTACTACTTGCACAAGCACTTACAACGGCATAGTTAGGTCCACGAAATCCATGTTTCATGGAAATCTGACCAGCAGCTATATCCAATATCATTTTGGGAATGAAAAAGGGATTGAATCTTGGTGTTCCATCCCCTTTTGCAAAATTGGTTACTTCTTCCTGAAAGGTTATCAGTCCACCGATGCCACTTGCAAAAATGACACCTACCCTATCAATATCAACGTTATCCTTGTTAATACCCGCATCTATAACTGCCATGTCGCTGGCAACTAGGGCTATTTGGGCAAATCGATCAAGCTTTCTGGCTTCCTTCACATTCATGTGCTGTGTGGGATCGAAACCTTTAATTTCACAAGCAAAGCGGGTTTTGAATTTTGATGCATCAAAACTGGTTGTCATCGCCGCACCAGATACCCCATTTACTAATCCTGTCCAATAATCATCTAAATTATTGCCCAAAGGAGTCAATGCTCCTATACCAGTTACTACTACTCGTCTCAATTCCATACGGCTTAAAACCCTTTTAAGTGAAAATCCGCCGATTTGAAAGCGTAAGCCTCAAAACTGGCGGATTGTAATATTGCTTTTGAGTGAATCACTTACTTAGCGTTTTCTTCTAAGTATGTAACTGCCTGACCAACTGTAGTGATGGTTTCAGCCTGCTCATCAGGAATTGAAATGTTGAATTCCTTTTCAAATTCCATGATTAATTCAACGGTATCTAAAGAATCTGCACCTAGATCATTAGTGAAAGAGGCTTCGTTTGTTACCTCAGCTTCGTCTACACCTAATTTGTCTACGATAATTTTCTTTACTTTAGTTGCGATGTCTGACATTGTAGTAATTTTTTTTAGTTACGGCAGCAAAAATATACTTTTTGATTAAAATGCAATGGTTTAAAAAAAACTTTGTTGCAGAATAGGCTGTATTTGTTGAAAAGTTTTATTGAAATTCGACTTTCCATAGTCTGATTGAGGAGGATACATACTTTTTTCGTTGCAAAAAATATTATATACTTTACTCCAGAATGGGTTGTTTTAGTGTCTAGTACGTTAAAACAACATAGTATTTATTACTTTTCCCTTTATTTTGCCACCGAAAAAATATTAAATGGAGTATAGTAAATTAATAGCAGTAACAGGATTCTCAAGTTTGTTTGAAATTTTTGGCAAAAAAGGAGATGGTATTTTAGTAAGAAGCCTTGAAGACAAGTCTGTAAAATTTGTTTCATCTAGGGCTAATACATTCTCTCAACTAGAGTCTATAGAAGTTTTTACCATCAGGGAAAATATAAAATTGGCAGCGGTTTTTTTAGCAATGGAAGCAAGTGCGGAAGTTCTTCCTGACGAAAAAGACGCTAAGGCCACAAAAGAATATTTCACCAAAGTATATCCAGATTTAGATTTTGACAGGGTATACGCTAGTGATATGAAAAAAATGTTGCGTTGGTTTAAGCAGGCAAAGCAACATGAGGTTAAAATAGAACTACTAGAAGAAGATTCCGAAGAAGAAGGAACAGAAGATTAAAATTATATTGGTGAATTAGATAAACAGTATCTAATTCACCAATATTCATCAGAGGATACTGTCCCTTTTACTCTATATCAATGCTAAAAGGCGAAGCGGGTAAACCCTCCTTATTGTATAGATTTACTTTGGGTAAATTATTAAATCCATATCTCACAGCTATCGGTTTTGTAATATCGGCGTTAGAAACTATTACCTTATTTCCTTTTATCACGGCAGTTGCTGGCATAAATTTCTTATCATCTCCAGCAATGGTAAATCCTATAAGTTCTCCATCTTTAGCCATCGATACCAATATCCTTTTGTATGGCATTAGTAAGAATGAAAACCGAAAGCTACTGATTGCTGCCAGCCTAATAGATGAAAGCCCTGTTGTTTTATTGTTTCGGGAGGTATTAAGCAGTTGTCTGTTGGTTAATACAAGTGTTGCTACATATAAAAAAGCCTTTGAACTAATAAAGAAATATGACTTTCAGGTCTTTGATGCCATTATTGTTGCCTCTGCGTTGGATGCTGGTTGCCGGATATTGTTTTCAGAAGATATGCAAGACAATTTGGTAATATAAAAGCAGCTTACTATCATCAACCCATTTTTAGCTTAACATTTAGTAATGGCTTCGAATATAATTCTCTGGCTCTCCGCCAGCTAAAGTTCAATCTACAATCCTGGATTTATGAAACAATACTTCTATCAAAATGAAATTTTGATGTACGGAATAAGCAATAAGCCACTCATTAAAGTATAAACAATTCAGTCCAAGTTCTTTAAAGGAAACATTATTACAAGTTTTAGAATTTACTGATAGCAACAGTGCATTGGTTAAAAATAGTTCGTATTTATTTAGCCATCGTATGCCCGATCCAGTTGTGTTCGTTCTTTCTATAAAATTGATTAATTAAGTTAGGCTATTAGATGCAGTTACTGTGTATTTAATCTGCATGATGGTTTTTTCTTATCGTATCATGCACTTCGTCCATAGATACCGTACCACTTGTACGCCCTTTGGTAATCATATTGGTTTAGGGCTTGATTGGTGAGTGGTTTTCCTGGCAAAAAATAATTATCGTCCAAATCGTCAATTACAGATAGCTGCATATTGTTTTGTTTGGCATAAGCCATCAATTTCTATATATTGTCGCCACTAGCTTGTTGAAGTTGTAAAAGCATGATGTATCTGTTTATCTCTCAAAGATAGGCTTTCCATTAGTATAAGTGCTTTGGAGATTAGAAATCTCCTTTAGCCTACGTTTGGGATGTGCTTTGCTAACATCATCAAGCAGCAAGACCCCCGACTAGTTGAGAGTGAACCTTAGCAACTGCACACGCTGCAAGCGATGCGCCAGCCCTTATAGATTTTAGCGAGTGGCGTGGAAAATCGGGGATTCTTCTACTACTATAAATGTTGTGCGTTCGTTTTTTTAAGTGGTTAATGGATTTATTTGTATTTGTCCTCCCACTGCTTTCAGGACTTTCATTATTGTTGAAAATTGTGGTTTTGCTCCTTCAGACAATGCCTTGTACAAACTTGGTCTACTCATTCCGGTTTC
>JANYEU010000312.1 GCA_025362915.1 Chitinophagaceae bacterium
GGGAAAAATGCGAGAAGCTGGGTGTTAATATCACAGATGTTTTCAGTACCATGCAAGCTTATATGGGTAGTATATTTGTTAGTAATTTTACCCTTTACAACCGTACCTATCATGTAGTGGTTCAGGCCGATACTACTTTCAGGGCATTGATAAGTGATGTAGATAAATACTATGTCCGCAATACTGCAAACCAAATGGTGCCGCTCAGTACACTGATAACCTATAAACCAGTAGAAACCGCACCATTGATCACGCACTTTAATATCTTCCGTTCTGCTGAGATCAATGGCGCAACACCTGCCGGATATAGTACGGGTGAGAGCATTGACGCAATAAAAAGAGTTGCCGCCAAGTCTTTGCCCCTCGGATATACCTATGAGTTCTCCGGACTTAGTTACGAAGAGATAAAGGCTGGTACCACCACCGTTTATATCTTTATGTTCTCTATTATTTTCGTGTTTCTCTTCTTGGCTGCGCTGTATGAAAGTTGGTCAGTACCTTTTTCTGTGCTGCTTGCTGTGCCCATCAGTGCTTTTGGGGCGATACTTACGCTTACATTAATTCCTAAATTGACCGATAATGTATATGCCCAAATAGGATTGATTACGCTGATAGGGCTCTCTGCAAAGAATGCCATATTGATTGTAGAGTTTGCCAAAATACGTGTGGACAGAGGCGAAGACTTATTAAAATCTACACTGGAAGCTGTTCGTTTACGTTTACGCCCCATCATCATGACTTCTATGGCATTTATATTGGGAGTAATGCCACTTGTATTGGCTACAGGCGCAGGTGCTGTGGCACGTAAAACAATAGGCTTTACCGTATTGGGAGGCATGATAGCTTCTTCTACCATATCCATTTTTATAGTGCCAGTCTTGTTTGTGTTATTGACCAAGGTTTCTTATGGTAAAAAGCAGTTGACTTGGTTACAAGAACATCACGAAGAGCTGATGGAGAAAACAAGGAAGGTAGAACTACAAAATATAGATGCTGAACTGGAAGAGGAGATGTTATAGGAATCGGATTAATGCGGGGATTTTTAAGACTACTTATTAGCTCTATACTGTTTCAACTTTCTTAATATCTCTTCTACTTCTTGGGGTTTGTTGGTACCTATCAACATCCTATATCCATCTGCAGTTTCTAATTGGATGCCCATGTTTCCTGATACATTTAATGCCCTGTTTTTGCCAAGACCCCGCAAGCCCCAACCCCCATATTCATTAACAGGACTGTATTGCCTTACGTAGCATTGTGATAGATTGCTCCAATCGTAATATTTAAACTTAACCTGAAAAGGTAAAAAGCGTACGTATATACCGTCATCCTTAATGATTGTTTCCAGTTTCATGTAGGCAAAAAATAACAACGGAATGATGGGTAGTATTACATTCACGATGGTAAGTATTATCAAGCCATTATTGCTGAGTGGGTTGTTTCCAAATTGTTGTCCGTAGAATATTTGTCTTATCAATCCAAGTAAAGTTGGTCCTGGTATGAATACTGCCATGGCAATTAGTAAAGCCCAAAGCCATTTTTGTTTAAAGCGTTGTGTTTCTGTAAACAGTGTTTCGTTTGCCATAGTGAACATTTTATTCAGCGGGCAAATGTAGCTGACTATGTGCTATAAAGCAACTATCTCAAAATGGTTTGGTAATTGGCAAGTGCATTTCATGGTCTGGATGGAATTTTAGCGAATTCCAGTTACAAACTGGTTTTACTAGTACACACAAGTCATCCTTCGGAAGACTTGTGCGAGTGGAACCTTTTAAAAAAATAAATATTTTTTATTTCTCAAAAAGGGTGTTTTTATGTTACTGGAAGCATTCTGCAAATCAGAATGTAGGGAATGATGTTATTGGGAGCATTCTGAAATGCGGAATACACCAAAGAGAGTTAATGGGAGCATTCTGAAATGCGGAATACACCAAAGAGAGTTAATGGGAGCATTCTGAAATGCGGAATGCACCAAAGAGAGTTAATGGGAGCATTCTTAAATGCGGAATGCACCAAAGAGAGTTAATGGGAGCATTCTGAAATGCGGAATGCACCAAAGAGAGT
>JANYEU010000332.1 GCA_025362915.1 Chitinophagaceae bacterium
ACATCATGCTAAGTGCAAAAGAAACCAATGGGCAGGTGCAGTTGCAATGGCAGACAATAGGAGAGGTTAATGCGGCATTGTTTGTTATTCAACGCAGCATAGATGGTGTAAACTTTAGAGATGTAAATGCCAAAACCGCTGTAGGTAGTGGGAATAATAGTTATAATTACGTTGATGCTTCGGCTGCCAGTGGCACCAACTATTATAGGATAGAATCAATAGATAAGACTGGAAGTTTCAGTTACAGTAGGATTGTTTCTGTTTCAATTACGAATTACGAATTACCAATTACGGTATATCCTAATCCTGTAACAAGCAAGAGCTTCAATTTAAAATTAGGGGATGCTACTACAGCCAAATATACTATCCGGTTAACAAACCCACTGGGACAAACAGTGTATAGCACTACGCTAAACCATACGGTAGGCAATGCCGTAGAAATTGTTTCGTTAGGTAAAAAACTGTCTGCCGGTAGCTATATGGTTACAGCAACCGCAGTTGACGGAATCGTGCTTAAAACACAGGTATTCGTTAAATAAGGAACAAGGTTAATTTAATTAGGGGAGGGGGGCAACGCTCTCCTCCCTTTTTATGTCTATTAATGTCAAATCATTATTTTCATTCAAATCATCTAATCACAATTAAGTATGAAAAAAATATCCGCATTCATTATTTCTGCATTTTTATTTGCAGTAACCACCAATCTAAAAGCACAAGTAAACATACAAGACAGCCTTGTATTGGTAAACTTATATGATAGTACAGGCGGAGCAAGTTGGATAAATCACACCAATTGGTTGACCAAAGCCCCTGTAAGTACTTGGTATGGGATCGGTGTAGATGCAAATAATAGGGTTGACTCCATAAGACTTAATTCTGGTTCATCAGGCAATATCCCCAGTTCTTTGGGGAATTTATCCGATCTATATTATTTGAATTTTGCTAACAATAACTTTTTTGGGGGGGTTCCTTCCTCACTGGGTAACTTGTCTCGCTTACAAACTTTAAATTTCGTGGGTAACCAATTAACTGATACACTACCCGCTTCATTAGGTAACTTAACAAATCTCACTTTCTTGGATTTTGCTAATAATAAGTTGAGTGGTACAATCCCTTCTAGTTTGGGTAGTTTGACCAAACTAACATCGCTGATCTTAGATTTGAATCAGCTAACTGGGGCGATTCCTTCCTCTTTAGGTAATCTGACTAATCTGCAAATACTTGCTTTAAATAATAATCAATTCAGTGGGGTTATCCCTCCTTCCTTAGGTAACCTGACTAACCTAGTAGAGTTAAGGTTGTATAACAACCAACTAAGTGGCACTATCCCTACATCCTTGGGCAACTTAACCAACCTTACTTTCTTTCTTTTAGAAAACAACCAATTGAGTGGTACCATACCCTCTTCTATTCTTAACCTAACTAAACTTAGCCCCACTGGAGAGGGCGGGGTGTCTAACAATAAATTCACATTTGCGGGTATGGAACCAATAGCCAAGCTAAAAGCATATAACAGTCTTTATGCCCCACAAGCAATAGTGCCACTACAACAAAACAATGCCGATACTACACTTTCAGTTTCTGTAGGTGGCACACCTGTCAACAATACCTACAAATGGTATAATAGCGGCACACTGGTAGCCACCAAAACCATAGACAGCAGTTACAGACCCACCAGCAATGGGCTATACTATACAGCCGCCACAAATGCCGTTGCCATATATCTTACCCTGTATAGCGATACCATCAACATCAACTACCCAACCAACACGCAGGACAGCCTTGCCTTGGTAGATTTATACAACAGTGCTGGCGGGGTGAATTGGACAAACCATACCAACTGGCTAAGCAAATTACCTGTGAGTAGCTGGTATGGGGTTACTGAGTATAACTGGCGGGTTACGAGCATATCACTTGCTGCCAACAACCTAAAGGGAACATTGCCTACTTCTTTGGGTAACCTGCCCTACCTTACAACCCTTGCCCTCCAAAATAATAAGTTCATCTTTAATGGGTTGGAATTTATTGCAAAGAAGTTTTCTTTTGCCACCTACGCCCCCCAAGCAACCGTACCGCTACAACAAAATGGCAATACGCTGTCTGTTGCCGTTGGTGGCACACCTGCCAACAATACCTTTAAATGGTATAAAGATGGTGTACTGGCAGCAACAAACACGGGTGATAGTGCCTACACCGTTACCGCCAATGGCAAATACTGGGTATTGGTAACAAATGCAATTGCTACCAAGCTTACCTTGTATAGCGATACCATCAACATAACCACCTTACCAATAAAGGACATCACGCTAAGTGCAAAAGAAACTAATGGGCAGGTGCAACTGCAATGGCAGACAATGGGAGAGGTTAATGCGGCATTATTTACTATTCAACGCAGTACAGATGGCAGTTCCTTTACCGATATAGGCACAGTAAAAGCAGTGGGAAGCGGGGCAAATGGCTATCAGTTTACAAATCCCCAACCCCTAAAGGGGAGTATTTACTACCGCCTAAACATGGTTGATAAGGACGGTAGTTTTAGTTACAGCAAGGTGGTGAGTGTTTCAATTACGAATTACGAATTAGGAATTACGGTTTATCCGAACCCCGCAAAGAGTTCTGTAACTATTAGTGGTAATCATATTGTTTCTGTGCAAGTGCTAGATAATATGGGCAGAATACTAAAAATACAAGCGTTTAAAGATGCTACCAATCCTATACTTTCTGTCGGTGCTTTACCTGTGGGAGTATATCATCTGCATGTACAAACCACCGATGGTAAGGTAAGTGGGGTTGGTTTTGTGAAGGAATAAGGAGGAATTAATACCTGACAGGTCTCGAAGACCTGTCAGGTTTATATAAAGTGCAGCTACTACCTACGGGTTGGTAGCTGCACTTGTTATTTTTAGCCTTTTAGCCATTTTTCCTCTCCCAAACCATACATTAAATCTCCCTTAAATTAGGGGAGTGTAGATTGCATGTCTCTTTACCGCAAACGTAAATTCCCTATAAAACCCCCTTTTCAGCTTCACCCCCTAATTCAAAGGATAGGAGAGCCTATGGTGTTGATACATTTTTACAGTGTTGATAAGTACTAATATTTAGTCATTCACATTGTAAAACAACAAATCATGTTACAAAAACTACTTTCACTTTTTGCCTTAATCATTATGATTGGCATCGGTGCATCCGCACAAAGCCCAACTGCTCCAGCTTTAGGTTTTAATGCTTTCCTGCAAAAGAATGCAACGCTTACCACCAACGAGTCTGAAGGGCCAATCGCCATTGGTGGCGACCTTACCGTGGGCGGCAACTACCAAGTGAACATTCACAACAACGGCACTTTTGCAGTAAGTAATGTGCCTATCGGTTTGTTTGTGGGTGGCAAGGTGAACCTATCCTCTGGATCATTGCAGGTAAATAGTGGCAGGTATGTGAAGATTGGCAATTGCAGTTCTTCCAATATAAAGACATGGTATCGCGATAATAACAATGCCGCATCCAACATATATATCACAGGTAATGCGGCTTCTTATGCCTCTACGCCAAACATCAATATCAATTCAAATGCCTTTGCTTGGGGTACAGAAGTTTCTGCAGCCAACAATCCCGTTTGTGACGCAAATACATCTTCTGAAATAAACTTTTCTACCGCATTTACTACCATGCAGGCCACTGCAACAAGTATGGCTGCTTGCGGTGGTTCTGGAAACATACTTTCCAACCCTAACCAAAATGTATTTGGTTCTACCATCGGCAGTGTATTGACTGGCGGACAAGTAAAGATTACTTTGGCTAGTGGTACGAACGTATTGAATGTGTCTGGTAATGATTTGAATAGTGTTACAAACGGCATCACCTTTACCAATAGTGCGGATGCCAGCCATGTATTGGTTATTAATGTAGATGCGTCTGGTAGTTTTACTTGGAACGTTTGGAACCAAGCAGGCATCAGTGGTAATAATGCACCTTACATCATCTACAACTTTTACAATACAACCTCATTAAACATAGCAGGTAACAGCACCATCGAAGGAACTGTTTTTGCGCCCAATGCAGATATTACCAAGACAGTCAATCAATCAAACATAGAAGGACAGGTGATAGGGCAATCGTTTGTACACAGTGGCGGAGAGTTGCATTACTATCCTTTTACACCAAGTGTTACGGGTTGTGCGGTGGCTTGTATGGCAACCACTTCTACTACCAATGCTGGCTTCTGCGATGGTGGTTCTTATACTTTCAACGGAACTAACTATTCAACTGCGGGAACTTATACAGCACACCTTACCAATGCAGGAGGTTGCGATAGTACTGCAACATTAGTATTGACCAAGAAATTAAAGACTACTTCTACCACCACGGCAAGCATCTGTTCTGGAAGTTCTTATACTTTTAATGGAACTAATTATTCAACTGCGGGTACTTATACCGCACACCTTACCAATGCAGGAGGTTGCGATAGTGTGGCTACTTTGGTATTGACAATAAGTTCTCCATCAAACATCGTGGTATCACAAGTTGCTGCAACCTGTAACGATTTACACAATCCAAAGTATGATGGTGTCATCAAAATAGAAAGCGGTAGCAATGCCAGTAAGTTTGGGGTAAGCACCATGAATGCCTCTGCTTATAATGGTGCAGACTATGCGTCGGCAACTGCAATAGGTTCTTTCCCCATCAATGCAAAAACGGGCGTACCTAATACGGGTGGTAATTATATAGTAAGGGTTTATGGTAGCGATGCCACTTGTTTTACAGATACACCAATAACGGTGGCAGAAGTGTTGTGTGGTGCAGACTGTGCCAAGACTGTATTCCCAACAGGTTCATCTATTGAAGACTTGAATTGGGTGATACCTCCTTCTAATCTGGTTACATTGAATAACTTCTATCAACCGGGTTCTACATCACCTGTTGGTCAGTTTAACATCTATGCACCGGGCAACCTCAGCATTACCGGACAAGGCTTGACCAATTATCCTGCGTTCTGTTCAGACCTTTCAAGGGATTTATATATCAATACAAATTACACAAACTACACCGTAGAACCAGTAGAATATTTGGCTAAGGAAGATTGTGGCATCATTGGCAAGCCAGGTGAGCAAATTCCAGATGGTGGTATTGGTCCGGTAAGGGCGGGCATGGTTCGTTATTTGGTTGACCAACACTTTGTTTCTTTAAACTCTACAGACGCAGATTGGACTAAGGATAACCATTCCACCGCTTTCCAAGTTGCCTTATGGGAAATAACACACGATCAATACAATACTTCAAGTATTAACTTCTCTGTGAAGGATGCTTCTACCGATGGTGTTTATTTCGATTATAATTCAAATTCAGATGCAGGTAAAGCCATTCTTGATAGTGCGGAAGTTTGGGTGAAAGATGTACAAAGCAAGACTTGGGATTGGAAGGAATATGTTTCTACCGTATGGCATACGATAGCGCTAAACACGCCTACTGCGCAAGATTTGATTACAGTAGAACCAATCTCTGTATGTGCGGTGGCTGGTGATGTCAGCTCTGGTGCAACTGGTGGTTTGGAAAGCAAGCCTCTAGGTGCAGCAATAGGAACAAGGAACTTTAACCTATACAAGAACGGTAAGAACGGTGCTGTGCAATACACTGCCGAAGAACAGATAATTGCCCCTAAGAAAGGTGGTTATGGTACATTTGGAATGACTACAAACGCACTTGCTGCGGTAATGCCTTACCAAGTGAACAGTGCTTATACGGCTTACGATAAATCGGCAGCAGTTGCAGACCTTACATCTATTACCAATGCAATAGATGTTAGAACAATAGACTTTACACTGAATAATTCCCCTAAGGCTGTAGCATTTGCTACCAAGACTGTGGGTGGAATATATACCCACACCAAGCCAATCTGCGATCGATTGAAGGGGGCACAACTATTAAACATAGAAAACGTACAGATAGCAAACCTTCCTTTCATCCGCTACACCATCCTTCAAGCAGATGGTAGCAAGGAATACGCTGTAAGCTTCTCTGCTGGACAAAAAGCAGGAAGAAACAGTTACTCCTTACAAAGCAACTGGTTGATGCCAGACTACGTTAGCGAAGACACAATGGTGAACTATCAATTGTGGGCTGCAACAGCCATAGACGTTACTACAATGGTAACAGAAGTATTGAACAGACTACAATCTAATATGCCTGTGGTACAATTAAGCAATGGCAATGATCTTCCTGGTGCGTATGTTTCTGCCGCCAATAGGAGAGGAGCTTACATTAACCTTACCATTAACAACAGGACTGCAAACACAACAGGCTACTTTGCCTTGACACAACATGCTACCGAAAATACGACTACAGATAATAAGGTGATTGTTCCATTCACCATCGGTGCAAATGGCAAGACAACGGTTGCCATTCCTGTAAGCGATACTTACGATGCCAACATTAGTATGGTATTTAATAACACTACAACTGATATGTTATACATGGCAGATGGTATCTGGGGTACAAGTGGCGATAACAATACATCCGTATCTCAATTCAATGTAGCAAACAATAGAAGCCGCACAGTTAGCGCTGATGAGTATGCCTTGATGAGAGATGTGAAAGTACAGGTAACAACACCTAGTTATGTGTCAATTTACAAATACCTAAAAGGTGGAGCAAGTGCTGTAAACCTTAATGGATACAAGTCGTTCAAGTTTACTGCCAATACAAATATGGAAGGATTGAACTTGAGGGTTACCATTACCAAAGAAGGTGTAAACAATTGGAATAGCCAATACTCTTACGTAATAGCTGGCCTACAAGATGGTCAAACTTATCAGATTGGCACGGGTGATTTTAAATCAACAGATAATACTTTACCTGTTGTAATGGATATGTCAGATGTTACTTCTGTGGTATATAATATCGAGAACCCTACTGGTCAAACAATCAGCTTCAATGCAGGTATCAGCAATGCAGCCTTTAGCAAACTAGATATAACTTACGAAAAGAGTTTACAGGCTAAAGCGGTAGGCATCAGTCCAAATCCAAGTAATGGCAGCTTCAAGGTAAATTTTGCCAGTCCGGCATCTACACAATTACAATTGACAGTTATAGACAACCTAGGAAGGATGGTTAGTAGCACCATGGTAAATGCTACCACTGGCAACAACACAGTGTCTGTGAGCTTAAATGAAACCTTGAAGAAAGGAGTGTATTATGTTTCCTTACAAGGTGCTGGTGTACGTTATGATACACAAAAAGTAATGATTCAGGGTAAATAATGGTATAAGTATAAGCCGCCAAAAACTTTTTTGACGGCTTATTTAGACTTAATTATCTGTTTTATTTAGCAGATTGACTGGTTAAGTGGAGGCACCCCATAATTTAAGGGATAATCTCTGTAAATTAATTACTACACTTTTGTCGCATGGTTATGTAATGTTTTTTAGTGTGTTTAATGTGTACAACATAATAAAGAGAACATTTAAACGTTGTAGAGGTGGATAACTAATTTAATACGAAATGACAATTAACAATTTTTAATAACAGACAATAACTTCAACAATGAAACGATTAGCATTTTTACTAATTCTTGTGGCAGGAATCTTTTTCCAGTCAAATGCCCAGTCTGCAAAGGCAGCTATTAACCTGTCTCAAAAAGACAAGCAGAACAGTGTGTTGTTCCAATCCCTAAAAGGAAAGGACAGGTTGGATGTATTTAAGCAGCTTCAAACACTGATCAGGGTGAAAGGAAGTGCAGTAGATGTGGTTACAACAAGTAAT